>NZ_JAUBRP010000043.1:9932-58441 GCF_036701935.1 Microcoleus sp. M2_D5
TTAGATTTTAGATTTTAGATTAAATCCACAGATAAATCTTGGCTTTAACTAATATCTAAATCTTATTTCCCTGTCAAACCATTTTAGATTTTAGATTTTAGATTAAATCCACAGATAAATCTTGGCTTTAACTAATACCTAAATCTTATTTCCCTGTCAAACCATTTTAGATTTTAGATTTTAGATTTTAGATTAAATCCACAGATAAATCTTGGCTTTAACTAATATCTAAATCTTATTTCCCTGTCAAGCGATTTTAGATTTTAGATTTTAGATTTTAGATTGAATCCACAGATAAATCTGGGTTTTAACTAATATCTAAATCTTGTTTCTATCTCATTAGATTTTAGCTTGAATCCACAGATGAATCTGGGGTATTGAACTAATATCTAACTTTTTTGGCTTTCCACGACCGAAGTCGAGGGATTGCATCTGTTTTGTGTGAGGTCAAACCACAGAGTAAATACCTACATTATTTACTCTAATTAAACCTTTCTAGTTGCTATCTTGTCCGACCCAAATTGGACGAATAGCAAACATCAAAGGTCTGGTCTCGAAGTTTTGGAATCGAACTTCTAGGGCATAAGTCTTGTTAGGTTGCGGGTCAAACAACTCCACACTTAAATGCCCGGAATTCGGACGATGTGCAGTTGCTTCGGCATCTCCTCCCTTGAGTTCCAAACTTCCTGCCCCCGGAAATTGGCACTCAACTCTTAAACACGGCATTGGCTGTTCTCTGTTGGGGTTCGACAGGTATTGAGCCTCCAGAGTCAGCGCACCCAAACCAGTCAGCCACTCCCGCGAAACCGGCGGCTGATTCACAGGACAATCGAGAGTTAGAGACTCAATGATTTCCTTGGCGGCCAACAGCGACAGCACCATTTGTTGATCGGTACTGGCTGCTTCGTAATTCGGGAAATCTTCTAAATCTAGAAGTCCCCGCAAAGAACCTCGGAGCACTAAACCAGCTAACTCGTTAAGTTCTTGAGACTGGCCCGGAAATAAGCCATCTACAGCGCGAACTAACTTCGAGCCTTGCCGCAGCGACGACATTACCAGTTCCTGACAAGGTTCTAGCAGTTGAGCAAAAACCCCTTGGGCGATCGGAATTGGCAGGCGGCCCCACCTGATATTTTGTAGTTGGGGAGTCCAGATGTGTAGGGGGGGAACCCATTGCGGGGCTACATCGTCTGGGTAATCGTGGTCGTAGCTTTTGAATTCTGTTTCCCAGGGGAACAGCGGCGGGTTGGATTCAATTTCGGCTCTAAGCCTTTCTTTTAACAAGGTCTGAAAACGGTCTTGCACGGTCGGTATTTCTCCAATTGTCAGCGGTTGTGCGGGTGCATTACTGTGCGCCCCCACTTGATAGTCCAGCGGGTCTGGTTCGTCCCATTCCCAGTATTCCACCCCGGAATTTTCTTCTGTGTCGCCCCACTCTTCTGAGCGAGGGGATGGATTGAGGTTTTCCTCATTTTCGTTAGAGGTATTCGCGATCGGCACCTGCAATATCCAGTCTAAAAAATGGCGATCGAAAGCCTCTGCATCCCTGTTCGTTTCGTTATTCATCACTAGATGCCCCTTCTCCGGAATCTGAACGATTTCGCAATTCCCACGCAAGTTCCAGCAATTTAAACCACCGCTTCTGTACCTGGGCTACCGTGCTACCCAGGGTTTGGGCGATCGCTGACTCTGACAGACCTTGTTGCTTCAACTTTAGCAAACGCTGTCCCTCTGGACCAATTTGCTCGCCAAAAGCCTGCCACTGAGAAGGCAGCAAACCCAAATTGCGGTCTAAATCTGCTTCCAGCCACTGGTGAACGAGTTCCCAGCGGTGCGACATAGCGAACCTGAGCAAATGGTACTTGAAGCGCTGCTGCAAATAGTCTCTTTGGCGGGGAGTTATGCCCAAAAGCGACTCTATTTCATTAGTCGGCAAGTCTTGCAAGCGCAGCACGAAGTAATCGGCGCAGTCTTGTTGATTGCGCTCTTTTAAGTAACCCACTAATTCGTCAATCACGTTTTGCCGCAGAGATTCTGACTCGTCGCCTAGGGGACGAATTGCCGCCGATCCCTGTCCGGCCATCGCTTCCCGCACTGAGTGCACCGATGTGTCATTCCAAGTTTGGTCGGAATCTGAAGCCCCTCCGTCGGCTGCTTGTTCCATATCTACGGAGGTTTCTTTGGGCTGCTGCTGGGAAAAGGTTTGGGCCCGTAAAATAATTAGTTGCTGGCTGCGGTTCCGAGGTAAAGGAATGCGCCGCTTGCCGAAGCGCTCTACAAAGGCCATGTACTCTGCTAGTTCTAAGCGAGTGCGGGGACTGTAGGTGGGTGGCAGTTGGGTTTCGCGCCGGAATGCCTTTAAAGCTTCGAGATAAAATCCTTGCAAAAAATCTTTGATCAGTTCTACTCGCGCCTGATAGCTAGACTGCACCTGCGGAGGGGTGATGTAGCGATAGACGATCGCGCTGAGGGTACTGTGCAATTCTACTCGCCCCGGCCCAGAGCCTAAATTGTAATAGTGGAGGCATTGTTGCAAGCGGTGCTGAGCTAGGGTCTGGGCTGAACCTTCTATATCTCCAGAGGTCTGAATCCGCTGGCTTTCTGTGCATATCCTGTTGACTTCTGCTGCGAGTCGCCCTGCTACATCTTGGCAGTTCTGCTCAGACGCGCGAGTGGACTTTTTAAGTTCGTCTAACAGCAGTTGAAATATGGTTTCCACGCTCTGGCAGATTTCCCGCATGATGGTTTACAGCTAACAATGAAAGTAGCACAGTTAGTAAGAGTATGGATAAATCTTTCCTACCGCTACTTTACCCCGTATTCCCCACATAGGACAAACTGCAATCCCGTCTTTCTCCTCTTTCGCGCCAACACAGAGAACTGCTTTTTTTATACGTCCTGGAGACGCCATCCGTTAAAAACCCGGTTTAAACAGTTGCCATTGCAACGATGGTTCATCCGAGTGTCGGGTTTGACCAAGCCTTCATGGGGGCCGAAAACGCTACACTGCGGTTGATACCTTCGGCTTAGTGCTGCGGCGGTCGCAGCAGCAAGTGTTCCTGAAGGTGAAGCGATCGCACAACTTATCCAGGCGGTCTACTATATGGGACAAAGGGTTTCATGGCTGTATTCGATCGGGGCCTGCCGCCACTTTTGCCATAAAGTTTCGACGGCGATCGCCCGTCTGTTTCTTGGCACCATCCTGGAACGTCGATTTAACGGTTGGACTCAATATCATTTCTAGCATCCCAATCACAGAGGTCAGCACCGCTGATGTCAGAAAATCTGTTTCCTAGCTTTCTAGGATAACTGGGGTTATATTTAATTCTAAGTCCCCTATGCCGTCATTTAAAGCAGCCCACACACTTAATTGTGTGGGATGTTGGTTAACTGGGACATAAATTCCTTGATTTTTACTAACAATCAGAGTGCAGCCTTTTTATATAGCGAGATTGAGCTGGGTTCCCCAGCAGCCCAATCGGTGCGATCGCCAAACAAAGGCGCTTCGGAACAAGAAGTTGGATTGCATCTATCTAAAGGTATCAATATTGCAATTACTTTCACCTGAAAAGCAGATATTTTACTCAAGTGCGATCGTCTTCGATCGTCCTCTGGGTTGATGTAAGTGGGTGGCGAAATTTGTTCTAATAGTAAAGTTAGAGTTGAAGGAACAATTTTCAATGCGTAAGTTAAACATAGGTCTATCTGACGAGCAACGTGCAGGCGTTATCGAACTATTAAATCGCGACCTGTCAGATGCTTATCTGCTGTTAATCAAAACCAAAAAGTATCACTGGGATGTAGTTGGCCCGCAGTTTCGATCGCTCCACCAGTTGTGGGAAGAACACTACCAAGTATTAACTGAAAATATCGATGCTATGGCCGAACGGGTGAGAGCTTTAGGCGGCTATCCAATTGGTACTGCTGAGGGTTTTCTCAAGTATGCCTCGATCAAAGAACATATTGGCGATTTGCCTTTAGCGACTGAGATGGTGTCGCGTTTAGTTGACGACCACGAACTGATTATTCGCAATCTCCGCCAACACGTCGAACAGTGCGGCGAAGAGTTTAAGGATGACGGAACTGCCGACTTTTTGACTGGTTTGATGGAACAGCACGAACAAATGGCTTGGATGTTGCGATCGTTTATTGAAGGGGAATCCCTTGCGCCCGATGGTAAGAAGCCGCAAGCTCAAACTGCTACAGCTTCTCACGCTTAGAGAGATTAGGTAGACGGAAGAAAGAAGGAAGAATGGAAAATTTAGATTTTTTTATTTAACCCTCTTTCCTGATTCTCGATGGAGCAACCAGTCAAAATTAAACGCCCTCTAGCTTCCTCAAAAACCCGGTTTCTTCAACAAACCGGGTTTTTCAATGTTGGGTTTATTTAGATTTTAGATTTCCTAAACTGTTGAATCGCATTCTTTCGTATACCTGCGACGGTAACATTCTGTGAGCCTTCGTGCGAGTCTCAATCCTAGAAAGTGTCTTCCCTGCACTCGATTCTGATGCTTGTTTTAACTCTAACCCTGATTCAGTTGGCGCTGGAAATATTATTTTTAATATACTTTCTATTGACAGCAGATACAAAATGTGGCTCACAAATCCCATAGATAAATCTTCTTTGAAAGCTCGATACAGCCAAGATAATGTACTGTGGTGATTGGCGCTGCGGTTTCTTTTGACAGCTAAGTAATGAGAATTAAATAACTTCCACTCTTGAAAGTGGGACGGGCGGGACGCCCATCCCAGAATAACAATTAAAATTGTAAGTTATTTAATTCGCGAGCCTAAGTAAATGTAAAAGTTGCTGCTATAGCAGCGATAAATGCTGCTGGGAATTTCGGGATGTTGCTGCCGGATATCTGCCATAATTAAAGAGTGAGATTTTGCCATTGCTGCATAGGATCGCGAATTAAATAATTTACACTCTTGAAAGTGGGTTGAGCTCTTATAGCCCGCCCTTTATCGAGGGGCGGGACGCCCATCCCACAAGAACCATCACGCATTCTAAGTTATTTAATTCTCATTCCATAGTTGCTAGATATACTGCTGGCAATCGGTCGATAGGCAACTAAGCATTGTGGTATGACTTTAAATTGATAATGTTTGGCTATGTGCCGTTGTAACCGCCGATTTTTGCAAAACAAACGCTGCGGATTAGAGATGAGCTGGCATTGCCTATAAAATATTTATAAATTAATGCTGTGTAAACTTCTCCTTCGATGGTGGAGTATAAAATCCACCTGTGAGCAAGTCTTTTTCATTTATATCAACTTACCAGGAATAGACAACTCCGACAAAGGGTGCTGGGGAGTTCAGGCATTTTACTTATTTTTCTAGGTTTTGCGGATATTAAATATCGTCGGCATGGATGCGAGCGATATATTCGCCTTTTGAGTTCTCAATTGCTAGGTTGCTGGCGAGGGCGGCGTCGGCACTTGATTGGTGGAATAAGCTGACTAGGCTATCTTTTTGAGCAAAAGATTGGACTATTTCGGCTGTTGTATCTGTAGTGCCGTCACCAACTACTAAAAGTTGTATGTTTTGACAATTTTGAGAGAAGAAAGACTCTCTGGTTTGAGAAATAAAAAATCAGCTTTGTAAGCTGGTATGATGACTGAAACTAAGGGCGTATTTAAAGTGTTTTGGAAGGTTTTCATGTAATATAAAAACTTGTTTGTGTAAAAGTTTTGGTTCAAAGGGAACTAGCTAAGGGTATGTTAGCAAATTACCAAAGCTCGATCGTACAGCGTCGGAAATTTTAAGACGTATATTTAAAATATATTGCCAAAAGTCATAAAATGTGTATGGAGTCCGCAGTCGCGATCGACACTTGGTGCAGGAGTCACTGGCGGATGAGGTCTGTAAAAGAAATTCTACCGCGCAAGTCATGACAGTTCCCGGTGTCCGTATAAAGTATGTTTGATTTTATACGGTGTGCCTACTTATAAAATCAAAGTCTTGTGCATTGCAACACAGTCGCACCAAAAGGCTGCTGGGGCTTTTTCGCAAGTTTATACAAACAATGATATATTTAAAGATTTTGTAAAGGTGTTGTCTACATCAGGTCACTCTGAGCAAGAGATGGCGTAAAATAGAAGTAAGAATGGGTAAAATTAAATCGAGAATACCAGAAAAAAATATAGTTGAAGATCAACAAAAATCGAGTTATAAATAAAAAAGTAGAGCTGATTTTACCCTTTGTAAAGTAGCACCCATAAAATTCCAGCAAATTTTAGCCCCTGCAATTTAAACAATTTAGGTAATGATTTCTACCGCCGACCCCACTGTATCCGTTATTATCCCAGTCCACAACGGGGGCTCTTACTTCCGCACCTGTTTGTCAAAACTGGCTCAAACTGTGCCCAGGCCGATCGAGATTATTGTAGTAGCAGATGGCGAAAGCGACGGTTCTTGGCGTCTGGCCCAGGAATTCGGCGCCAAAGTGATCAGGATTCCCGAATGCGGAGGGCCAGCGCGGGCCAGGAATTTGGGTGCCCAGGCTGCAAAGGGAGATATTCTGTTTTTTGTGGATGCTGATGTCGCTGTTTGTCCAGAAGCTGTGGGCTATGCGATATCGGTGTTCAAAAATAATCCCTACCTAGCTGCTTTCATCGGCTCTTACGACGACGATCCTGGAGATCCTGATTTTCTATCGCAGTACAGGAACTTGCTGCACCACTACGTGCACCAAACAGGTAACGAAGAAGCTTCGACTTTTTGGGGCGCTTGCGGAGTGATTCGCCGGGAAATTTTTTTGCAAATGGGTGGCTTTAATGAGAGTTACCGCCAAGCTTCGATCGAAGATATTGAGTTCGGCTACCGTTTGAAACAAGCAGGTTATAACATTCGGCTGTGCAAAACATTGCAGGTGAAGCATTTAAAGCGGTGGAAACCTATGGGTATGGTGAAAGCTGACTTTTTCTACCGAGCGCTGCCTTGGACAGAACTGATTTGGCGCGATCGCCAATTGAATAACGACCTCAACTTGCAAGTCTCGAACCGCATCAGCGTGATTTTAACTTATGCAGTCCTGCTGGCAACTTTGGGAACCTGCTGGTCGCTAAGCTTTCTGCTACTGGCTGGTTTGCTGGCCATACCGCTGGTAGCAATTAATGCACCGCTTTACCGATTTTTTCACCGTAAACACGGTATGCTATTTGCCCTGAAAACTATTCCGTGGCACTGGCTTTTCTACTTTTACAGCGGACTGGCATTCGCGATCGGCACTGGTCGCTACTTATACCAAAAAAAGCCTGTGACTGGCAAAGTTAGCTTGCCAGTATCCGCTCAATAAATCAAGGCAAAGTGTGCTTAAACATCAGGTCGATCGCTCGTTTCTCAGGGTATTCACGGGTGCATCTATCACTGTGACAAGTTATAAATAACTGTATAGTTTCGATAAAAAAGCTGGAGGTAGGCTGAGTGAAACATTATCCGGTTGCGATCGTCGGTGCAGGCCCTGCGGGCTTGACTGCTGCCTACGAGCTAGTCAAGCAAGGCATCATCCCTGTTGTACTAGAAAAAGATGATAAAGTTGGGGGAATAGCTCGCACAGAAACCTACAAAGGCTATCGTTTCGACATTGGCGGCCACCGCTTTTATACTAAAGTTGAAGCCGTGCAGCAGTTGTGGCAAGAGGTACTGGGAAATGAGTTTATTAAAGTGCCACGATTGTCGCGAATTTTTTATCGAGGTAAATTTTTCAACTATCCGATTAGTGCCTTCAATACTCTCTTTAATTTGGGGATAATTGAGAGTACGCTGATTATTTTGAGTTATCTGAAAGTGAAAATATGGCCACTTACCGAAGAAAAAACTTTTGAACAATGGGTGATCAATCGTTTTGGCGAACGCTTGTATAAAACATTTTTTAAGACTTACACAGAAAAAGTTTGGGGCATTCCTTGTTCGGAAATTCAAGCAGATTGGGCGGCGCAGCGGATTAAAGGATTGTCGCTGACGACAGCAATAATTAATGCTTTGTTTGGCAGCAATGACACTAAAACATTAATCAAAGAGTTTGATTATCCGGCTTTGGGGCCGGGGATGATGTGGGAAAAGTTTGCGGAAGCTGTGGAGAATAAAGACGGCAAAGTTTATCTCGATACAAAAGTGATTAGCTTTGAGCGTGAAGGTAATAAGATTAAAAGTATTACTGCGGAGGAAAACGGAGAATTAGTTCAATATTCTGCTGATAATTTCATTACCAGTATGCCGATATCGGCGCTGATAGCAAGAATGAAACCGCAGCCCCCCGAAGAGGTATTGCACGCCGCGAGATCGCTCAAATATCGAGATTTTTTGATTGTAGCGCTGATTGTCGATCGCAAGGATTTGTTTCCTGACAACTGGATTTACATTCACTCTCCCGAAGTCAAAGTGGGACGAATTCAAAACTTTAAGAATTGGAGCGCTGCTTTAGTTCCTGACGCTAGCAAAAGTTGTTTGGGAATGGAATATTTCTGTAGCGTAGGCGACGAGATTTGGGAAATGTCGGACGCGGAACTTGTCAAATTAGCAACTAGCGAATTGGTTGGTTTGGGGTTAGCAACAACTCCTGATGTGCAAGATGGAGTTGTCATACGGCAACTTAAAGCTTATCCAGTTTATGATGGGGAATATCGAGGACACTTGCAGGTACTTGAAGGTTTTTTGAAGGGATTTGAGAATTTGCAGACGATCGGGCGAAACGGTATGCACCGATACAACAACCAAGACCATTCTATGCTGACGGGGATGCTGGCTGTGAGAAATATTATCGGGGAAAAGCACGATTTGTGGGATGTGAATACTGAGCGATCGTACTATGAAGATTTTAGTGTCGATCGCTCAAAAGAAAAAAAGGATTCGGATTTGATTTCGCAGTCCATATAGCCAGCCGAAATAGGGATTGCCATGAAAAAAGCGAACCTGCAAAACTTAATCGGCTTCGCAGCAAGCATCTTCGTGCTCCTGCTTTCAGTGCAGTGGTTTGTCCCTATCCAACTCGACTTAATCGAAGCGATAGCCGCGATCGCTTCTGCTTGGAGCGTTTGGCTGCTTGCTAAAAACAATCCCCTAGGCTGGTGGGTCGGCTTAATCGGAGTTATCGCCTACGCTGCGGTGTTTT
This sequence comes from Microcoleus sp. M2_D5, assembly GCF_036701935.1. NCBI lineage: Bacteria > Bacillati > Cyanobacteriota > Cyanophyceae > Oscillatoriales > Microcoleaceae > Microcoleus > Microcoleus sp. M2_D5. The sequence continues at coordinate 19,048 of NZ_JAUBRP010000043.1, forward strand.
ATCAAGTTAAACTTTACGGCGAAGTTGCGATTCAATTCTTCTATTTAATCACGAGCTTGCAAGCAATTTATATTTGGCTGCGGGGCGGCGAAAACAGCACCGAAAAACCTGTATGTCGCATGAACCAACGCTGGCTCATCCTCACCGCAGTCTTAGTTACAGTTGGCGTATTTGGCTTGCGAACAGTATTAGTATCTTTGGGCGGTGCAGCACCCTTTTGGGACGCCCTGACCACCATCTTAAGCGCGCTCGCCCAGTTGTACCTGATGGAACGCTATCTCGAAAGCTGGTATTTGTGGATTGTTGCAGACACGATTTACGTTCCCTTGTATGCCTCGCGGGGGCTATATCTGACGAGTATTTTGTACGCGATATTTTGCTTGATGGCAATTCACGGACTGCAAAATTTTCAGCGGATTTACTCGGAACAAAAGTTAAAACAGCAGCAATCTTTATGATACTCGGTGTTACTGTAGGCAAATTTTACCCCTTCCACAAAGGACACGACTACTTAATTCGAGAAGCTAAAAAAAAAGTTGACCGTTTAATCGTTCTCGCCTGTTACAAAACAAATCAAGCAGTTGCAGGAAGCGTTAGAGCCGACTGGATTCGGTTTTTGCATCCCGACGCAGAAGTTATCGAAGTGCTCGACGATTTGCCGGAAGCCCCCGAACCTTGGGCTCAGAGGACTCTTGAGGTGCTTTCCGGGCGAAAACCCGATATCGCTTTTACTTCAGAAGATTACGGCGAACCTTGGGCAAAACTGATGGGATCTCAACACTGTGCAGTCGATCGCGAACGACTCAAATTCCCGATTTCTGGAACGCAATTGCGATCGCACCTAGCCGAACACTGGCAAATGCTAACTCCCCCAGCCAAGGCCTACTTTGCCAAACGAGTCTGCGTGCTGGGTGTAGAATCGAGCGGCACGACTACCCTAGCACGATCGCTCGCACAGCACTACCAAACTGCTTGGGTTCCCGAATACGGCAGGTGTTACTGGGAAGGCAGGCAATATTCCCCCGATCCAGAAATTTGGGACAGCTATGAATTTGTAGAAATTGCCAAGAAACAAGCTGCTATAGAAGACGATATTGCTACTCGCGCTAACAAAGTGGTTATTTGCGATACAGACGCTTTAGCTACTTGTATTTGGCACAAACGTTACGTTGGTTCGGAACACCCGACGGTCGAGCAAATTGCAGACAGCCGCCGCTGCGATTTGTATATTTTGACTCAGCCGGATTTCGGGTTTGTTCAGGATGGAACGCGAGAAAGCGAACATTTACGGATGATTATGCACCAGTGGTTTGTTGAGGTTCTTCAGAAGAAAGGAAAGCGGTATATGATTGTGGGAGGAACGCACGAGTTGCGAATGTCGGAGGCTCTACGGGCGATCGATTCGCTGTTGGTGTTTGAAGCGTTAAAAGAGCTAGAGTAATGATTAATTAGGAATATTTTAGTGCCGATCGCTCACAGGGAAAAAGGGATTCATCTTTGATTTCGCAATCAAGCGGATTTGACGCTGGGGGGTTGAAAAAGGGAAAGGAAATTTGTATTTTCCTTTCTCTTTTAAATTTTAACTGGTTTAACTGGTTTTAACTGGTTCCCACGCTCTGCCTGCAAACCCATTTCACTCTTGCTCTACCTCGTGTGCTGGAAGCAGACCCTCCCCGTAGGCATTCCCCGGCAGAGCCTGGGAACGAGAAACAGAGCCTGGGAACGATAGAAAACGAGAGAAACAGCTTGTTGCAGCGGTGTATCTTTAAAAGTTGGTCTAAAATTTGAAAATTTGTGCTAACCCTTGACTACATAGTTAAAACAGTGAAAATATGCTAAGACGCAAGCAACAAACAAACCAACCTATGAACTTTTCCCAGAAGTCAGGGGGCAAAAGTGCCACATCCCCAAAAATCAACTCAACACAAAATCTCGGCGTCGGAGGATTGCGGAAATTACTTTTTGCCGCCGGAATAGCCTCTCTGTGCGCTAGCTGTCAAAATCCTCAAGCACCCACCGCCACAACTCCCGGAGGCAGCCCCGGAACCAGTCCCGCAGCCACTCCCGTCGCAGTCAGCAGCCCCGGAGACCCAAATACTGTCAAAATTGTCTCCATGCTGCCGATGACAGGCAGCGCCTTGGGTCAAGCTCAAACAATGGTCAACGGCATCCAACAAGCCCTAGCCGAAACCAACTCCAAAGCTTGCGACGGCAAAATCCAAATTCAATACGAAGTTTTCGACGACGCCACCGCCGCGGCCGGCAAATGGGATCCGGCCCAAGTAACGTCTAATTCCAACAAAGCCGTGGCTGACGGTTCGGTAGTTGCCGTCATCGGTCACTATAACTCCGGTGCCGCCAAACTTTCCATTCCCGTGCTCAACCAAGCTAACATCGTCATGATCAGTCCGGCGAACACTTATCCGGGACTGACTAAACCAGGAAAAGGCGAAGCCAAAGAACCCAACGTTTATTATCCCGCAGGCACTCGCAATTTCACCCGCGTTGTCCCCGCTGACGACCTTCAAGGGGCTGTAGCTGGCAACTGGGCAAAATCTTTAGGCGTGCAAAAAGTATACATTCTCGACGACCAAGAACTCTACGGCAAAGGCATCGCTGATGTTTTTGAAGCCACTGCTAAAAAGTTGGGAATTCAAGTCCTCGGAAGAGAGGGAATTGATATTAAAGCTAGCGACTACAAGGCGTTAATGAATAAGATCAAAGCTTTAAATCCAGACCTGATTTACTTCGGCGGCACTACTCAAAGCAATGCCGGACAAATAATTAAAGACATGAGAAATGTTGGGATGGCGGCTGAGGCAGTTAAATTCATGGGGCCCGACGGCATTAAAGAGCAAGCTTTAATTGACGCGGCGGGCAAAGATGCGGAAGGAATTTACGCTACTTTTGGCGGCTTGCCTCCTCAAGAATTGACTGGTGCGGGCGCGAATTGGTACGAAAGTTACAAGGCAAAATATAATGCTGAACCGGAAGCTTATGCAGCTTACGCCTATGAAGCTGCTAAAGTTGCGATCGGCGCAATTAATAAAGTTTGCAAAAATGACCGCGCTGCTATCCGCGAAGCTGTGTTGGCAACTAAAGATTTTAACGGGGTACTCGGCACTTGGAGTTTTGACACCAACGGCGACACGAGCTTGACTACAATGTCAGGAAATGTGGTTAAAGGTGGCAAGTGGGAGTTCGTGAATGCGCTCAAGACGGAATAATTAGTTAGTTGTCAGTTGTCAGTTGTCAGTTGTCAGTTGTCAGTTGTCATTAGGACGCATTCATACTAAAGAAACCGGGTTTTTACTGGATTTAAGGTTTCGATCGAGTTGTTTCGGAAAAAAACCCGGTTTCTGTCTCGCTCCCCAATTCCCGATTACCGATTACCAATTACCGAAAGTTATGAAAAACTGGCCGCGTATTCTCTTATATCTAGGTGTAGCTTATATAGTTTTGTTATTAGGCCCGATCGCCGGATTAGATTTGCCAAAAATCCTTGGAGAAATAGTCAGCAATCCTGAAGTTTTTATCCAACAATTATTAGTAGGTCTGGTCAACGGCGCGCTGATTGCAATTATTGCTTTGGGTTACACTATGGTTTACGGCATTATTGAGTTAATCAATTTTGCTCACGGCGATTTGTATATGTTGGGTGCTTTTGCTTCCCTAACCGTGTTCGGAGCTTTTGGGATTCAAGATGGCGCACCTTTAGGTATTGCTATACCGGTGATGTTAGTTGCTTTAATTGTATGTTCGGTGTTTTGTGCTGGACTCAATATTGTTGTGGAAAAGTACGCTTATCGGCCTTTGCGAAATGCTCCCCGTTTAGCTCCTTTAATTTCAGCGATTGGAGTTTCTTTTATTTTCCAAAATATGGGGCTGTTTTGGGGAGGATTGAAAGCTTTTATTCCGGTGATGGGTTCTAATTCTGCTGCTCCGAAAAGCTTTCCAGATTTGTTGCCGCGAGTTGATATTTTCAAAGCTTTGGGAATTCAAACGAGTATTGTATTTACTACCAAGGATTTAATTGTGTTGGTGGTGGCGGTTGTATTGATGGTTTTGCTTCACGTGTTTGTCCAGTACACTCGTCTGGGAAAGGCGATGCGGGCAACGGCTCAAAGCCGCGATGCTGCTAAAATTATGGGGATTAATGTAGATCAGATTATTGCTCTGACTTTTTTGATTGGTGGAGCTTTGGCTGGTTCTGCGGGTATTTTGGTGGGTTTGTACAACAATACGATCGTGTTTACGATGGGGTTTACGGCGGGTTTGAGAGCTTTTACGGCGGCGGTTTTGGGGGGAATTGGCAATATTGTCGGGGCGATGTTGGGAGGCGTTTTGATTGGGTTGCTTTCGTCTTTGAGCGACCAGTATTTATCGAGCCGCTGGACTAATGCTTGGGTGTTTGGGGTTTTGGTGGTGATTTTGGCTTTTCGGCCTGGGGGTTTGTTGGGCGAAAATGTTCAGGAGAAGGTTTGAAATTTTGGGTTTAAATAATCGCAAGAGATATTTAAGTAGACATGAAAAAACAGCGCAGGCAGCTCCCAGATTTTTCATATAAGTTGGGGAACTAAAAGCGAGATCGTTTTACGTTTTAGTTTTACCTTTTAAATATTCCCTGGTTTGAGCCAGCTAAAAACTTCGCCTAAAGTCAACTGCATTTCCGGCATGAATTTGGGAACCGGAAGTATATCTGTTGCTTCTTGCAAGGAAATAGGCTGCTGCCTTGCGGGATAAGCTAAAATGTTTTTTTCATCGGGATCGAGCAACCAACCCATCTGACAACCGGCATTCAAACAGTGCAAAATATTGTTTGTGACTTTGGTTTGGCTTTGGGCTGGGGACAAAATTTCTATTGTCCAGTCTGGGTGATCGTTAAATGTATTGGCAATTTCGCCGTCAGCGTCTAGGGGAATGCGATTCCAAACAAAAATGGCGACATCGGGAACAATAGAACGTCCGCCAAAGGTGCAGCGAAGTTCGGGTAGGGCTAGGGCAATTTGCGGTTTCTCTGCGATGTCGTTGGTGACTGTTACGAGTCTGCCTTGTAGTTTGCTGTGTTTTCCTTGCGGCATAGGTTTTTGGACGATCGCACCTTTGATGTATTCGCTAGCGGGTTTGGTTTCTGGGAGTTGCAAAAACTCGTCGAGGGTGATAGTTTTTTGAGGTGCTTGTACCATATAGCGATCGCCCGTTTGAAGTGTGTTCCGGTAACAGTTCCAGTATATAGCAGTTGACAGTTGACAGTTGACAGTTGACAGTTGACAGTGAACAGTGAACAGTGACTAAAGACTAATGGTAAGGTGCGTCGCTCATCGATTGTCTATTTTTTTGAGGGATTAAAGGTGGCGACGCACCCTACGACTTACCTCTTGCTTCTATCCTTTACATCCGTGGAGCGACTCCGTTGCCGAACTTCCTTATGTCAAACAAAATAATCCAAGCAATTAAATCGAGCGGTATTTTAGGAGCGATCGGCTCTTTAACAGTCCTCCTATTCGGGGGTTGGAGCGGCACCGTGATCGGCTGGCTGATGGGTACGGCGGCAGGGTTTATGAGCTGTCGGGATCGGAAGGTTTACAGCCCGAAAATGGGTGCTGCGATCGGCAGTTTAGCGGGTTTGGGATTGGGAGTTTGGCTGTTAGTTGCGAGTGTGGTAGAAGGGGTTTTGATTAGACCTTTTTCTGGGCAATCGGCTGTGGCTTTGCCGACTACGCTGCTGTACGGGATTTGCAGTTTGACGATCGCCATTTTGACAGCTACGTTAATGGGTGCTTTGCAGGGTTTGCAGGGGGAACGGCAGCGGCTGGCAACTCTGGTGACATTAGCTTTTCTTCTAATTCTGTTTCCCTTTATCGACATTCAGGCTCAGACTGGCTGGATTGCTACTGTAGTACAGATTCAAATCTTTATTATGTTGGCGCTGGGTTTGAATATTACTGTGGGTTTTGCGGGTTTGTTGGATTTGGGATATGCGGCGTTTTTTGCGATCGGCGCTTACACGACGGCTTTGCTATCTTCTGGGCAGTTAAATATTGCTTGGAATTTTTGGGTGGTACTCCCGATCGCGGCCGGTGTAGCTGCGATCGCGGGCGTAATCCTGGGTATTCCGACGCTGCGGCTCAGGGGCGATTATTTGGCGATCGTTACCCTCGGTTTCGGCGAAATTATCCCGGTTGTCTTTAGGAATTTAACCGCGATTCGGATCGACGAACCAGTCTCGAAGATTGTCGCTGCTGTTTTGGGTAAACCAGAGTTGGTGCTGTGTCTGGTTGGGTGCGATCGACCTTTTAACCTCACCGGGGGCGAAGCGGGCATAAACCCGATCGGGCGTCCATCTCTCCCCATCGTCGGCACTTTCAGCACCGGCAACTATTTTCCCTGGTACTACCTAATTTTGCTGCTAGTTGTCTTCGCTTACTTCATGATTTCGCGGCTGCGAGATTCCCGCTTGGGGAGGGCGTGGAATGCCATGCGCGAAGATGAGTTAGCGGCTAGTGCGATGGGCATTAACCTGGTCAAAACCAAACTTTCGGCTTTTGCGATGGGAGCGACGTTTTCGGGCTTTGCAGGCGCGTTTTACGCCGCCTATATCAGCGCGATTTTTCCCAGCGTTTTCGATTTCTCGGTGTCGGTAATCATCCTGTGTATGGTGATTTTAGGCGGTTTGGGCAACATGACCGGGGTGATTTTGGGGGCTATCATTATCATGTCTGCCGATCGGCTTTATCTGCCACAATTAGCGCAAGTCCTCAAGGGTTTTCTGAATACTTTTGTACTCCCCAGGATTGCAATTCCCCAGTTGCGAGACTTTCTGGCAACCAGTTTAGACCCGATTCAAATGCGCTTATTTCTATTCGGCCTAACTCTTGTTGTCATGATGATCGTGCGGCCGGAGGGGCTGATTCCTGATAAGATACACCAAGCTGAACTGCATTCTGATGGTGAAGCGAGCAATGAGTCTTTAGCAGATGCGAGAAGTCAATAAGTAGGTAAGGGCAAAAACCCTAGTATTTGGTAGGCGGGTTGAGCTAAGAATCTAGGATACAAGGGAGTTTACGAGTGTAAAACTCCCCTCCCCATCTAATGTTTACTTGTAACCAACTACTTAGTAAGGGTGAAAGGTTAGCCATGAAAAATGTAACTGGTACGGCTTTTATCGTTGCGGAATTTAGAGCTGAAGAGAATGAAGAGGCAATTCCTCTTTACACTGATAATGTAGTAAAAATTTGGCTCAACGAGGAAACAAAAGAAGTAGCTGCAAAAATAGCTCAAAACTCTCCCGCCGCTAAAGAAATGGTTAAGTTGCGGACTAAATATTTTGATGATGTTTTGTCAAATCACATTTTAGGAGGTTGCAAGCAAGTAGTTATTTTAGGTTCGGGTTTGGATACTCGCGCCGCTAGAATTAATGGAGAAGGAGTGATTTATTTTGAAATAGACGACCAGGCGACTCTTCAATTAAAAGAAGAAACTCTCAAAGCTAACAAAGTTACTGCCAATGCTCGCTACATTCCCGGCGACTACGTAAAAGATGGTTTAATCCCCTTGCTGAAACAGAGCGAATTTGATTTCGCTCGACCGACATATTTCTTGTGGGAAGGCAACACTACTTTGCTTGACAAAAAAGATGTAATATTTGTGTTAGAACAAATTCGCGACAAGGTTCATAATTTCCGATTGTCCTTTGATTATATGTCGGAAAAGGTGATTTTGAGAACGACGGGGTATCAAGATATCAATGATTACATAGATAAATACGAAAGTATGTATGCACCGTGGATTACGGGGTTTGAAAAGATTGCTACTTTGGCTGACGAACTGAATCTCAAAGTTATTGAAAACTTTTCGACTGCCGATTTACACGCACAATATCGCCCTGGCCGTTCGCTAGAATCTAATCTTTTCAAATTCTATTTTGTTTGTACCTTAGAAAATGCAGTAGGGGGCGTCAGTCAAGAGATTTGACTCAACTGACACAATTTGCTGCTGACTCACCGCAGAGTACAGACGATCGCACTTTGTGTGTACGCTAGAAAATGCAGGAGGGTGCGTCAGTGATTTCTGGGACAATCGCAAACCATTTATTGGGTGAAGCGAATTCGTAAAGAATCAATCAGACGGTGTTTAGTCAACCAATCTTTTACCTCTGGCGTTAAAAGTTCCAGGGTAGCACCCTCATTAGCAGCCACTCTCAGAAAACGAAGCACTGCTTCAGGAACCTCATCAGCATTTAAGCCATCCCAGCACTGCTTTAATTCCTCAATTAGCCGATCGACTCTTTCAAAATCCTCACTGCTTTGGGGAATTGAGTTTGATTCCAGAATTTGCAAATCTAAACTTCTAATCCGTTGGACAGTTGACTTAAATGCCGAAACTTTATCCAATAAATTTAGGATTTCATTATTAGCGCTTGGCCTATTTTGATTTCGGTAGCGCCACCAAGCTTGACTGAGTTGCTCTTCCAGAGCTTTTTGCAATTGTTTTATCCTAGAAGTGAAATTTTTTTCGTTGAAATTTTCATTATTTATAATCCACTCAGGATCTTCTTTAAATTTTGACTCAACATTAGCAATAAATGTCAGCAGAATCTCAGCCTTTTGAGTTAAATCCACATTGGCAATTCCTTTTTTACGAAAAGCTCTCAAACATTGAACGAGAGGTAGAGTTATAGCCACAGCTTGCTCTATTTGTTGTTGTCGAGATTGAAAACCTTGAAGATGGGTTGCATAGGTCTGAAGATTAATTTTATTTTGAGATAAGTCAATCAGTTGAGTGGATTTTTCTAGAAGCATATTATCTATCTTTAATGTCAGTAATTAGATTTCGCAGTTTAGCCAATCCATCTTGAATAGCCCTATGGCAAGATTCTACTGTTGCACCACCGGACACTTCTAAAACTTCAATTTGGTTATTCACCTCGGTTATAGAAGCCTCAAGAAAATTGTTAGTGCTGCCGACAAATTCGGAAGCCTCTGTCATGGCTTTTTGATGATTTTCGCTGAGATACTTAAGCAACTTCCCCGGTTTACTATCGGGATTATTTTTCTCAGTTTGCACGCGCTTCATTGTTTCTAAATAGCTAGAAAGCCCAACTCGTTTAAACTGTTCCAATACAGATGTTAGGTCATCGACACTCTTTCTGCCTCGAAATACACCAGCTTGTGTCGAGCGACCGATCGCCCGCTTTACTAAATCGGTAACATCTTTTTTCTTGATGTCTTCCCCTAATTCAGCTACTAGAAAATTATAAACAGCAAGTTGGCGATCGCACTCTTCCTGAATCGCTTTTTCTAGCAGTTCATCCGCAGCTTGACGCGCCTTATTAATTTCGGGAAACTTTTCTCGAACATCTGGCGGAATTTTAGATTGAGGTTGCCAAGATTTGCTAACCTGTTTCAATGGGTCGAGGATTTGTACAACATCAATAATCTGAAATTGTTTAGAACTTCCTTTTGTGCAGGCCGTGCGACTTTTAACAATTTCTAGTAAAGCCTCGCGGTGGTTTTGTAAGCTATTAAATAGCTTTTTCCAGCTAGCTGAACGAGTTTCTAAATCTTTTGCTTCTAAATCGAGAAACAAACTATTAATCAAATCTTCAATCGAATTTGTAGGATGTCCGGCCATTGTTGCTGCGATCGCCAGTAGCTCAACAGCAGCAGGGACAGGGTTCCAGGGTTCCCCAGACTCGCGGGGATACAGGCGAATTTGCTCAACTACATACTGACTCCATCTTTCCAGTTGTTTGGCGTAGGTGCGGAAGTAGCGAGCTCCATCGGGGAACTTCCAATGCTTGTAATGGCTGTATTGCAACATACCTTGAAAGGCGATCGCCGTTTCCCGAAACTCATCTGCATCATCAGGATTCAGAGGAAGAGATAGTTTAACTCCCGAAATCGTCTCCCTCGTCACTTTTGGACTAAAAAAAGTAATATTTCTGCTTTTAAAATATGTCGTCCCACTACTAGCAAAAACCCCCTTAAGCAGCATTTCCGTATCCCATTCGAGCCGCTCGCCGATAGCTGAGTAAATCAACGGCCGCAGTTCCCCAGCGATATCTTGCGGGAGAAATTCTTGATTGTTCCACCTATCAAGAATTTCTTTTTGCCTAGTCAGCTTGTCGGGAACTTGTCCGGCTGCTGTCAGATTTTTTTTAGTGTGAGATTGTGACTCAACTTGATACTTACTAACAGAAGACCTAGACTCTTTAGCACCCGAAATAGATGATGATTTTTTTGTAGGCTGAACCTTCACCCCCAGCGCCGGAATATCAAATGCAGAGTGAACTTCTGGGTGCAAATCGCAAAGCTCGTTACTATCCGTCCACAAATCTAGGAGAATCTGGCGGCGATTGCAATTTTCTGGATCTTTCGCTTGAATATCTCCCTGAACAATTGCACTCAGCCGCATCTTGCCAAAGTGTTCTCGCACAGAAATAGCAGGAAACTCTCCGCCCTCGATATCAGCAGCAGAATTTTCTAGCGTCCACTTAAGAACATCTTTAATCAAAATCCGAGGGTTAAAATTGCCGGGATTGACTCTATAAAGCATTTGTTCTAATCCTTCAGGCGTAAAAGGATACAAACCAAAACCGTCTGCTTCTGAAAAACCTGCATGACAAGCTAATTTATGTTCGCATTCATTGCAAGCACTAGGTAGAGATTCTCGATCCGCACCTTCGCGATTGCGAGAGTCAGCCCACCAATTTTGAATTGTTTTATCCTCCAAACGCACGGCGTTGAGATATCGACCCACAAATTGTTTGATATCTGCATAATTCACTAAAGATTGTTCGCCAACTGTGCCAAGGTCAAGATTAACGCTAAAAGTAATCCGCTGTTTTACAGTATCTAACCTCAAACTGTCAAAATAGCCCGTAGTACAAGCTAGCGCCGTTCGGATCGCGCACAAATGTTTGCCACCCGCTTGTTGAGGTCGCGCTAAAACTGCTTCTAAAACTTCGCGATCGATGCCTTGCAATTTAGCAAAATCTTCAATCAGCAAAACTAACTCTATTCCTTGTTGGGCTAAAGTTTCGCGAACTTCCCCCATCAATCTTTGTAAATCTTCCCGCCCCAAGCTCAAAACCTGAGCTATGGCTTCATCTAAATGTCGGTTCAACCAATCTACAGTTGCCCTTTGAATATCCTCATCGCCGATGAGTAAGCTATAAAATTCCCGCGCAGACTGCCCAGCTTTTTGCAAGTTTAAAACATTGAGAGGCAAGTCATTTAGCGAAAAATGCCTCCGTTCTTCCACAACTTCTACCGTATCTCGCTGTCCGAGAATGTGGATAACTAATTGATGGATAATACCCCCATCCTTTAGCCAGTATTCTTTTCGGAAAAATGGATCGTATAGGAAAGAATCAACAGCACCAACTAGGTAATCTTCCACGTCCGACAGTTTTGTGCGATCGCCCCGACCATTTGGGCCAACAGCAGCCGCAAGCTGATTCAGCAGTTGTTCCCGCGCTTGTGCTTCAGTCAAGGTGCTAGTGGCTCGATTTAAACGCTGCCGGTATTCATCGAAGGTTGCTCCTGCCATCCCTTCTAATATTAAACTGAGAATATCTTTGAGATTCGTTCCAATTTTGGGTATGAGCAAAACTCGGCGCTTTTGGGTCGATTCAATATTCGCAGCTAGCCAGCGAATCAGGTGAGATTTTCCCGTCCCAGAACTGCCTAAAACTGGCACGAAAGCGAAATCTTTTTCAGCGAGAAAGTCTTTCAGAAATTGTTCCTCACTGTAGGGAACTCGCGACGGTGCATCGATAAGTTCCTGGCGGTACATGGCAATTGGATGGTGAGTTGCCAGAAATATACTATCTGGAGTTTGCGTAGCCTCCACACCCATTACGCGGCGAACGCGATCGACATCCCAGCAAACAAACTTTGTAAAAGTCATTGTTCTATCCCCGTCCAAATAATATGAGAAAATCCTGCTTCTTTGTCTCCACTTGGAAAGATGAATAAATCGGCATCCGACTCTTTTACAAGCTGGATGCAACCATCATCATGAAGGCGGAATAAGGCAAAAGCCGTGCTAGTTGATAAGTGATTTGGTAAGCGACCACCAATTTTTTCTTCAACCTGTTCTCGAAATTTGCCTGTTTCAAACAGAGGACATTTTTTAGCTAGGCGATCGATAAAATCTCGAATTGAAAGTTTAGCTTTTGCTTCTCCTTGAAATAAATCCTTTAAATTTCGTCTGAGATAAGCAGTTGGCTCAGCCACAACAAGTTTTTTGTTTGAATCTGAAGCATGGCTCCAAGCAAACCCTAAATAACACATCCAGTCCTCTACTTGACCAGACAGAGTATTGCTGGATATTTTCAAATCTAAAGACTCAGCAACTCCCTGCTCTGCGACAAGCTTTTCTACTTTTTCCCATGTATCGGGAGCCTCATAAATATCCTGTGCTAAATACCATGCTATTAACCGACCTAAATCTTCTTCATCTTTGTTATCAGCAGCAAATAATAGCTCTATCAGCGTATCGGGCAACAATTTATCACCTGTCTGAAGATGTCGAGATGCTTCGGGAAGCTCAAAATTTATAGCAATATCCTCATTGTCTGCGATTAATAAGCCACACTTGATACTTTCTCGCAGTGCAGCATCAAACATCGGATGTTCGGCACTTTTGTTTCTCCCTTCTGACAATTGATCGGGAGAAAGCAGCCGAGTGAGTTTTTCCTTGTTTTCGCGCTGTTTGGGTGCTTGAAGTAAATATCTAAATATTCCTCGCATTCTGCTAGGAGTAGCCAAAGCAGTTTTTAAGACGCTCATAAATTAACCTCCCTGCAAAACTGGTTAAACATCAAGTATCTGCCTGAAAAAATCTCGATCAGCTTGCGGTCATTGCGACTGGGATCGGGTGTATCTACAGGAAGCATGATAATCAACGGCGCGTCAGAAGTTCTGTTGAGTGACAGATAGTTGTGAGGGATAGCCTTTCCGGGCGGATGAAATATCAGGGTGGGAATGCGCGGCATCAGCATGGGTTCGTATTTTCCAAACAAAAATATACAAGCATCGGCAATTCCATTTGTTTCTGCTATCAATATACTCTGAAATTCATCGGTCACCACCAGATTATTAATTCCCTGCTCGATTAACCAGTTAAAAATTTTAGAGCTTTGGAGTTTCCAGCTTTGAGATTCAAGAGACTCATAGAAAACGAGCATTAACTTATCTTCTCCCAGCAAGGATTTGAGTTTTTCACCTACAAAAAACTTCGGTTTTTGCCATACAGGTAATGGCGCGGGTATAATTCCCGAAAACTCTGGTTCCCTGTTTTTTCTGCAAACAGGACATCCACCGCAAGTACGAGAAACTATCACCTGTTTTCTCGGTTCTGGGACTACACGGGCGGGAATAGTGTAAGCTTCAGCAAAGATTTCGGAAATACAGCGTTCCGGCCGCAAAAACTCGCGCATTAATTGCAGGTTTTTATAGCTCCAGTTTTGGCGCTGTTGGCGAATTGGCTCTACTTTATGTTCCCAAGTTTGACGGTTGAGGTGCGATTCATCTCGGATGCGGATACACCGGGACTTTCTGTGCAGTTCCCAAGCTTCGTTATAAGCTGCTTCCGATTTAAAATTTCTTCTTCGCGGCGGTTCATCGGCATCAATATCGATTAAACCCGATCGACTCATCAGCGTTAAAGTGCGGATGTTCCAAGCCTGATTCTGTTGGCTGTTCATGTCAATGTCTCCTGGTTGTAAGGATGGAGGAATATTGACGGGAACGCGAAACCGCCCACCGGGAAGAATTTCTTTCCTCAAAAACATACTTTTCCACCGCTGAAATCCCCGATCGATCGTTATGGCAGATTTGTCATTAAGCGATTTTGCAATGTCTAAGTCTTGAGTGGTATGTAAGGTGAGCGATATTGCTGCTTTGCCGTCTCGACCTCCTCGACCCACTTCTTGATAAAAGCGATCGATAGTTTCTGGGATGCAGACATGAAGCACGGCTCGAATATCTGACTGATCCACGCCCAATCCGAAGGCAGAAGTAGCAACAACTATATCAACTCGTCTCTCGCGCAAATTTTCAATCAGTTGAGAGCGTTCTTCTGAACTGGATTCCCCGGTCATCATCGCACACCGTTTGAATCCAGCCAACAATAACTCCTGTTTCCATCGATTCACATCTTGGCGCGTTGTGGCGTAAATAATCAGAGGGCGGGGAAGATGATAAACTGCTTCAATTAATCGCTGTTTCCTGATTTCTTCACTTTGACACCAAGCAAACCAATAAGACGGTTCCGGTCGCAACTGTACGGCAGATATCACTTGAAAAGTGCCGGGTTTACCAAATAAAGTTTCTAGGGTATCTAAACAGGATTCTGTTAAGGTTGCAGTCAGCAATAAAGTTGTAAAAGAAGTCCAGCGCAGCAAATCTCTTCGCAAACCTGGGAGTTCTTGAAAAGCGGGGCGGAATTCATCGCCCCACTGTTCGACGATATGCGCTTCATCTATTACGAAATACCGCAGCATTTCTGATTTTGCGGCTTCGTAAAGAGCAGGTGCGAGAGAATTTATCAAGCTTTCGGGTGAGGTGAAAACGATGCGCTGAGTGCCGTTGCGGATGCGATCGCGAATTTCCTGCCGTCTCTCTTGTCCTTGCCCAAACTCGTCGCCATAATAGGCAGTGGCATGATTCACAAAAGGTTTTAAAGCTCGTTCCTGGTCAATGGCTAGTGCTGTAGTTGGCACTACAACAACTGTTACACCAGCATTTTGCGATCGCACCAGCGCCGGCAGTTGAGCGCAAAGGCTTTTCCCCGATCCAGTAGGCAGGTTAATGGCGAGTGTCGAATTGTCAGGAGCCGTCAAAACAGCCCGAATTGCTTCACGTTGCCCTACACTCCGATACTTCTGCAAATTCACCAATTCTAGAAACGGATCTCCCTCTACTGGCTCGTAATTGCGGCGTTTTTTCTCATCAAATACGGGTTTGTCTGGGGGATATTGTTGGGAAAAATCTAGCCAATCAGGCTGCCAAGGATGAGCGCTAATCAGATAGTAATCCGCACGTTCGCTCAAAATATCGATACCGCTTTGCTGCCACATTTCGCGATCGGGAAAAAGAGAAGTCCGAGGTACTTTCAAAGTTGGGGGTATCCCGCCCTTTTGCTCGTATTCCCGCCGCAGAACCTGACGGATCAGAGCCGCAATATCTCCCATTCCCGGCGCATAAGAAGTTTCCGCAGCACCCAAAGTTTCCCGCAAGCGCTTGTAACAGGCTTCTGAAAACTGACTTGTATCGGCAGGAATCTTACCTGTTTGGAGAATTTCTCTGAGCTTTTGAAAAGAATCAGCCATCACTCATCTCCCCCTTCCTGAGATTCAACCGGAGGTCGCCCAGAAACTACAATGAATCCTACAGAATCAAGCTTGGTTCGGGGATAGCGAATCCCTTCTAACATAGCTTGACTTAACGCAGTTTCTATGTTAAGTTCCTTGGCTAGTAAAGAATGCGAAGTTTGTGCGCTTTCAGCCAGTCGGTTGAGGCGCAGCCGCAGTTGGTCTAGTCTATTTCCTAGTTTCTGGTCAGCGATTCGGGCGCGCTGTTCGCAGAGTTCGATGAAAGAAGTGCGATCGCGCAGCAGTATTTCCGAAGTCTCACGCGCCTGACTGCACAAATCACGCCACTTACTCTCATCAACAAACTCATTGAGAACCGATAATCGACTTTTTGCTAAATTATAATCTCGGCAGGGATGAGAACTTTTACCCTTGTACGAACCTTGGAGAATCTTCAAAACAGCTTCATCTTCAACAATGCTCATTGGTTCGTAGCGAGCATCAATAAAAATTGTCTCTAATATCGGAGGAAATAACGCATCAGCGCGCCGTTTCACAGATACAAATCTACTTCGCTCCAGCTCAAAATCTGTTAAAACTTGCTGGGCTAATTCCAAATCAGCCTCGACTACATAATTAAAGCGAAAACCGAACCATTCCATCCCTTCTCCAGCATCCCAAGAGCGATCGCACCGCCACATCGCAAAGGATTGACCTCGGTCATCCCAATGAATGTAAGATGCTAGCGCTTCCACAAATCCTTCCCCAATACGGTAGAGATTGACACCAGGATGTTGAGTTGATATTCTCCGGTTATAAGTACCAGATAGTTCTCTACAATCGGCAAAGTGAGTTCTTAGATCGTGAACGGGAATTAAAGTGCGCGCAGTATGTTGATAATGCTGCACTTTTTCTAAATTCAGATCGTCAATTGCCTTGAATAGTAGCGCTTGACAAATCCAGTCTTCAGTTGCTCGTTTGATTTCCTGATGGCGAGCGTCACAATCATCTAAAGCTTTAAAATATTCGGTAGCAGTTTCATCCCGAGCATCAATTTCATCTAAAGCGTTTTGTTCGCTAATTTTAACTTGTTCCCCAGCGATTCCTTCCCGGATTGACTCGATTTTTTCTAAGAGTCCGCTAGCACCAGATTGAAACAGCACTGTTTCCAGTTCCGGCAGTTTTTCATCTACATAAAACTGAAGGCTGGCAATTGATTGATTAAAAATGCCGAAACCATCTTTTAATAATTCATACCAAGCACTGTGAGGGCTATCCTCTAAGTCTGCACCCGCAAATAGTGTAAGCTGAACATTTATCCGGCGACCAATGCGATCGATCCTGCCAATCCTTTGTTCTAAACGATTTGGCGACCAGGGAATATCGAAATTAATCATCCAATTCACAAATTGGAAGTTGCGGCCTTCTTCACCAGAGGAATCGCACACTAGGATAAAACAATTGGGGTCATTTTTAAAGCGAGCGAGGTTTTTTTCAACATCAGAGCGTTTCATCCCTAATTGATGGCTAGCTACAGTTCCGCTACCGAAAGTACCTGATAAGCACCGGACAATCTCAGCGCCGGTTTGAATAAAACTGGTGAAAATGATAACTTTTGGTAGGGTATCTCCCGGTATCGGGCGGCGAATTCGCTGCTGCACCTGTTCCAGCAATCTATCAAGGTTGCTGCGATAAGATTGAAGTTTCAAACATTCTGACAGATGATAAAGTAGAACTATCTTGAGTAATTCGATGCGATCGCCTTCTGAAGAAGGTTCTTGAATAATTCGCTGCAAAGATTGCATAATTTCTGCTTCTCCTGAAAATTGAGGGGTTTCCGTCAAAATTCTGGCGCTATCAATCCCAAACTCCTGAATGATGTCAGGATGGGAGATACAACTTAAACGGACTGCAACTATCTGTTGTAAGATTCCCAGCCAAGTACCAGCAGCACGGAATAAAAGCAGGAAAAGGTGCTGATATTGTTGTTCTTTGGGGGCGACGGTGCGCCATTCGTCGATGAGTTCGTGAATTTGGGGCGATCGCTCATCTAAGTCATACTCTACTTTTGGTGTCACATTTCGGGCAAAAATTACATCTTCCACCGCAGCGCGACGGTTGCGGAGCATTCGACGGTGTAACCGATAGGTGTCGCTGATGTGGGTGCGAATCGATCGCACAATTCGATCTCGATCGGCGGGGAGTGTTTCTGGAGAAACCAAACAATTTTGTAATTCGTCTACGAGATTTAGCAGATATTTATCTTCAGCAAAAAGGTTTCGCAGTTGGTTGAGGTTAGTTTTAAGCACAAACGGATTTGCTTTCTCTTTAAATGAGAGTAAAACTCGACCAATTTGTTGGCGGTTTTTCACCCTCGCACGAAAACCTTCTAAATCATCAAGCTGGTAGGTGATCGGATCGAGTAGGTGCAGCATCGCCAGGAAATCTTGCTCGTGATTGAGAACTGGAGTTGCAGATAATAGAAGTAGGCGATCGCTTTTATGAGCGAGGTGTTTGCAAGTCTGGAAACGCCTGCGCTGTATCGAATCTGAAGAGGTCGCCATTGCTGCAATATGATGTGCTTCATCTAAAATCAGGAAGCCCAAATCGGCATTCGGGCTGACTCGATCGACATCCTCTACTGCAAGTACCTGGACACGATTGTCCAAGTCAGAGAGATAGAATTTATGTTCTAATTCTTGAAGCCACTGTTCCCGCAGGTATTGCGGTACAAGCACCACTGCACGTCCCTGCGGTTGATCGAGGAGATACTGGCGAAGAATAGCACCTGCTTCGATCGTCTTTCCCAGTCCAACTTCATCAGCTAAGAGGTAACGTTGAATGGGGTCTTCGAGTACGCGGCGGACAACTTCAACTTGATGAGGATAAAGGTCAATATTGGCAGAAATCAGCCCTGTCATCCCGCGACTGACAGCGCGTTGTTCGATGAGACACTGGACAAAAGCTAAACGTCGATCGTGAAAGTAGGGCGTTTCCTGACCTTTCATCGCTAGAGTTTCGATGGGGTCATCGATGGGTAGGTTGCAACGAACGTAAATTTCCTGTTCAGCAACTAATGCTATCTTTTTATCGGGTAGGTCGATTCGATACTGACCTTTGTCTTCGTCCCAGTCAAAAATTCGGCCAATTATCCATGTATCCTGGCTTTCTGGCTGGATGTAGCATCGTGTCTGAGGCGGGAGTTGAACTCTATAAAGCGAAGTTAAGGGTAAGGTTTTTTCAAGGCGTTGCCCAATTGAGCAGAAGTATTCAACTGTTGCTGTAGAGTAAGATATCTCGGTAACTTTTCCGATTCCGAAGTCGTTGTTTGGCGATTTTTCTGCGGAGACGCTTCGCGATCGCACCAGCAAACCAAGCTTTATCATAGTTCCGGCCTCTACATTCCCTCTTACTAGAGTAGTCCATACCCATGAAAAACTAGCAGTGTAATTTAATTTTCCACCCTTTTTGTCCTTACACTCAAGGGGAAACCTTAAACCGAAACGCAGTCATGAAGCTTAGCCCAAGACTTTCTGTAACGCATTCCGATCCCCAAATCTTTCCCTGTGGTAACGAGCATCCCACCACAGCCAAGCTGACGCACTTTAACAGAGCCGATTTGGTATTATTATATAGAATCCGAGCTATAACCGCTTAACTAATATTAGGAATCACAACCAAAATGTCACTATTAGAAGCACAGCAACTTACAATGCGATTCGGTGGTTTGACTGCCGTCAACCAGGTTAGTTTAACCTTGGAAAAAGGATCGATCGCCAGTTTGATCGGCCCCAACGGTGCGGGCAAAACTACTTTTTTTAATATGCTGACGGGTATCTACAAACCGAGTGGGGGACAGTTGGTACTTGAAAATAAAAATATCACGGGTTTGCCGCCCGATCGCCTGACAACTTTCGGCATTGCTAGAACTTTTCAAAATATCCGCTTGTTTAACAACATGACTGTGCTGGATAATGTTTTAGTAGGTAGACACTGCCGATTAAAAACAGGTTTGTTGGGTGCAATCCTCCGCAGTCCGGCTGTGATTGTAGAAGAGCGGGAAGCTAAGAAAAAAGCCTTGACTATGCTTGATTTTGTCGGTTTAGGTGCTGCTAAAGCGTCGGAGTTGGCAAAAAACCTTTCCTACGGCGACCAGCGCAGATTGGAAATTGCGAGGGCTTTGGCTTCCGATCCGAAAGTGTTGCTTTTGGACGAACCTACTGCGGGGATGAACCCGAACGAAACGGCTGATTTAACTCGCTTTATTTACCGAATTCGCGATGAGTTGAATTTGAGTATTTTGCTGATTGAACATGATATGAAAGTGGTAATGGGAATTAGCGATCGCGTGAGTGTTATGGAGTACGGTACTAAAATTGCTGAGGGAACTCCCGATCAAGTTCGCGCCGATCCTCGCGTGATTGAGGCATATTTGGGAAAAGAAGAAGATGGACATGGATAGTATAGAATAACTAGATAGGCGACTTCTTATTAAAGAAGTCGCCTATCTAACAGCGATAGTTGACATACTTAGGGATGAGAATTAAATAAAATCCACTTTTCATGACTGTTGTGGGATGGGCCTGAAAGCCCGCCCAGAAAGGACGGGCTTTCAGGCCCATCCCACAATAAAAAAGGGAAATTATTTAATTGACGATCCTTAGATGTTTTGGATCGTTCCTAAACTTTTGATTTAACTTCAGAGAATTGATTCTTAAATTTTCTCCCCTTGACCAGGAAACCGAAAAATAGGGCAGTGCCTAATATAGTAGTAGGTTCTGGAACTGGTTCGGCTTTGGAAAGTGGTTGCGCTTGTGCCACTGCCATATTGTTCTTAACTTCTACTAATCTTAAATTAGTGGTGCTGTCAAAAGTCCGCGAATACACTCCCGAAGTATACAAACTCAGGCTTTTTGTATTACCTTCAGCCAAAAAAGCAAAATTAATTTGTGTGGGATTAAAGTTTCCGGCGAGGTTGTATGACAAACTCAATTCCGGGGCTTTAAAAGAGTGCAAACCGATCCCAAGTTCAAAGGATTCTAAAAGAATGTTAGAAACAGTGTCAATTAATGAAAAAGATATGCTGCTTTGGGCGCTAGCCCGTTCTAATTGGCTATTACTAACAGATGTAACAAGATGTAAAAGAGTCTGAACAGTGAAGGAAAAAGTTTCTCTCGCATTAATAGAGAAGTCGCCGAACACTGCTGCTTGACTTTGGGCTACACCCAAATAGTTATTCCCGCTGCCTGTGACTTCACTTTGCGAGAGATTTGTTGCCAGCAATTCGTGACAGTTAGATATAAAAAATGCCTCAGCGTTCGCTTGGCTAATGACTGCACCGCTGTTAGCTATTGTCTGAGTGTTAGTATTAGTAGATGTACCTCTGTCAGTCGGGGTGTGACTGAAGTTGTCAATCGTTACTGCTGCGGCAGAACCGGCTATTGTGGCAGCACGGCTGGGCGCAATACCTACACTCAAGCTGGTTACTAAAGGAGTTGCTAATAAAAATGCGATCGCTCCACTAATGTGATTGAATTTCATGGTAAATTTCCTTAAATTTGAAACATTTTAAGTGCTGTTATTGGTAACTTGTAGCGGTTGGTTTCGCTTACGTATCAATGCTACCTATTTACTTAGAGATTTTTGTAAAGCTACTGTCAAGAAATCGTATTTTTAAGTAAAAATTATGTAAAGTCGATCGCCACAGCTACTAAAAATACATTGTATGGGAGCTTGGGCGGGTCTCGATCTAAGTAAAATTACTGTTTACTATAGAAAAGCTTGATTTTAAATAAATGCAATAAAATTTTATAATTAGTCGGGATAATATAAAAAGGCACAAAGCAGAAAGAGTAATCATGTTAGAAATTAAAGACATTCACACCTACTACGGAAATATCCACGCTCTCAAAGGAGTATCGCTAACAGTCTCGCAGGGAGAAGTTGTGACATTAATCGGCAGCAACGGGGCGGGGAAAACGACGACTCTCCGCACGATTCAAGGACTGCTGCGCCCGCGAATCGGCACTGTATTATTTGAGGGAAAGCCTTTAGAAGCACTATCTACAGAGGCGATCGTCCGTTTGGGGATTTCTCAAAGTCCCGAAGGGCGGTTGATTTTTCCGCGCATGACGGTGCAAGAAAACCTGGAAATGGGTGCTTATCTCCGCAACGATACTCTCGGTATCAAGTCGGATATGGAAAAAGCATTAAATTTATTTCCCCGTTTGCGAGAAAGAATTAGTCAAAAAGGAGGAACTCTCAGCGGCGGGGAACAGCAAATGTTGGCGATCGCCCGGGCTTTGATGTCGCGCCCCCGCTTGTTATTATTGGACGAGCCGAGTATGGGATTGGCACCGATGTTAGTCAGTCAAATTTTTGCGATCGTCCGCGATATTAATGCTGAAGGAACAACTATTTTGCTGGTGGAACAAAACGCCCGCATGGCTTTAAGTGTAGCCCACCGCGGCTATGTCATCCAAACTGGTCAGGTTGTAGTCGCTGGTACTGCTAGTGATTTGCAGTCAAATGAAACTGTTCGCAAAGCCTATTTAGGTGAAAGTTAAATAACTATTCTGGTAATCGGTAATCGGTAATCGGTAACGGCAATTCCCCATTGGCAATTACCAATTACCAATTAGCAATTACCCTATTTG
The DNA here is from genome assembly GCF_036701935.1 of Microcoleus sp. M2_D5. NCBI lineage: Bacteria > Bacillati > Cyanobacteriota > Cyanophyceae > Oscillatoriales > Microcoleaceae > Microcoleus > Microcoleus sp. M2_D5. Next base: position 41,026 of record NZ_JAUBRP010000043.1, read on the forward strand.
CGATCGCAACTTCCCCGTTTCCAATTCCGTCTCAAAAGCCGCCCGCACCTTTTCCCACTCCGCTTGGGCTTCCAACAGGCGATCGCGCGCCGTACTCACATCAAAAACCTGTTCCCCTCCAGACTCAACCGCCAAGCGACCCATATACTCCAACTCCTTGCAAACTGCAGAAAAAGACACAGCTCCTAAATTGGCGCTGCTCGACTTCAGCGTGTGAGAAGCCAGCTTCAAACTATCAGCATCGCCGAGAAAAATAGCCTCCTTAATAGTTTCTAAATGTTGCGGTGCGTCTACCAAATATATCTTAATCAGTTCCCCCAAAAAATCCGGGTCTTCCTCATCGTCTAGCTCGCGGAGATTTTGCAAAATATGAAAATCAATCGGCGAATTCGCTCCAGGTTGAACGCTCGAAGATGCCGCAGCATCACTGTCAATGCGATTAGAAATATCTTGATTCTTTTCCTCTGTTACCGCATCCAATTCATCCCGAATCAGAGGTGAGCACTTGCTCAAGGCGATCGCCAACTCTTCCCGGCGTACCGGCTTAGTAATATAATCGTCCATACCTGCTTCCAGACACTTTTCGCGATCGCCCTGCATCGCATTAGCAGTCATCGCAATAATTCTCGGCTTCTTCTTAGCAGGCCATTCCTGACAAATGCGGCGCGTCGCTTCCAACCCATCCATGTTCGGCATCTGCACATCCATCAGCACAACATCGTAAGATTGCCGCTTCAGCGCCTCCAAAACCTCCAACCCATTAGCCGCAATATCAGCCCGATATCCTATCCTGTCGAGTAAATGCGTAGCGACTTTTTGATTCACCACATTGTCCTCAGCCAGCAAAATCCGAATCTGACTAGAATTAGCTGCATCCTGTCCGGCAGAATTCGCCGCAACCTGCCTCAAAACAGCAGGCGTCCGCTGCACGCGGTGCTGTTCTTGAGAATTTTCAAAATACTTCAATCCCGAAGTCACAGTCACCACATTTGAAACTTCTCCCCTGCCGCTTCTGCCAGTAACATATCCAAAAACTTGCAGCAACACATTATAAAACTGGGACTGTTTTAAAGGCTTAGTTAAAAAAGCCGAAAAATGTACTTCTGTAGTTTCAAGTTTTTTCCAAACTTCCGCCTTACTTAAATAAGTAAACAGCACCAAAGGCAGTGCTATTTTGCGAGGGTTGTTAACGATGACATTCGGATTTTGACCGTCGCCGCCCGACAAATTGCTCAGCTCAATTTTCCGAATCTCCACAGCCAAAGCCACACCGTCCATATCTGGTAGATTCATCGCCAAAATAGCTAAATCGAGCGGCGAGTTTCCTTTGATGATTTCCAAAGCCTCAGCACCCGAAGTTACAGCCACGGGTATCATTCCCCAAGACTCTGCCTGCCGGATCAAAACTTGCCGGTTAATGGCATGATGCTCAACAATTAACAAGCGCTTACCAGCGGCAAATTCGGGTCTTTTTTCCTCAGCCCGGATGTCATTCGCTTCAGCAGTCACCGTGAAATAAAAAATCGAACCCGAACCCGATATCGACGGCGGAGTAAATTCTGCAGGCGACCTTCCAGCGATACTTTGTCCGATCGCAGAAACGGCCGCTTGAGACTTAGAACTTGCCGGACTTACCTGGCTGACAACCCACATTGTACCGCCCATCATATCGCTCAAACGCTGGCTGATAGCCAGCCCCAAACCCGTTCCGCCGTAATGTCGCGTTGTCGAAGCATCCACCTGCGAAAAAGCTTTAAACAGGCGATCCATCCGGTCTGGCGGAATGCCAATTCCCGTATCTTGGACAGCAAATTGAATCTCGTATTGTCTGCTACGTGCCAACTCTCCCCGGTTAATTGCTAGCGGTTGTGGATCTAGAATATTAATTCTATCTGGCGAACTCTTAGCAGCTACCTGTTCAATTTGCCTCGCCGTACAGCACACCACAATTTCTCCAGATTCTGTAAACTTAACTGCATTGCCCAGCAGATTTACCAAAATTTGGCGCAGCCTCGTGACATCTCCTAAAATGTTTTTCGGAACAGAATCATCTATAAAGTAAGCTAGCTCTAAACCTTTTTCTGATGCTTTCGGAGCAAGCAATTCCAGAGATTCTTCTATACAGTTTTGCAGCTCGAAGGGGCTGCGTTCCAAATCCAATTTTCCAGATTCAATCTTAGAGAAGTCGAGAATATCGTTAATAATAGTCAGCAAAGCATCGCCGCTGGTACGAATTGTCTCCACAAAATCCCGCTGTTCTGGAGTTAGTTCCATATCCAGCAGCAAGCCCGTCATCCCGATTACCGCATTCATCGGAGTGCGGATTTCGTGACTCATCGTTGCTAAAAATTCGCTTTTAGCTCTGTTAGCAACTTCCGCGGCTTGTCGGGCGTGCTCCAAAGCTTCATTTTGCTCTGCCAACTGTCGCTGTCGCTGAACTTCCGTTTCTAAAAGTTGTGCTTGAGCTAAGGTAATGCCAACTTGAGCGGCAACATCTTCTAACAGTTCAATTTCGTCGGGATTCCACTGGCGAGTTGCATCGCACTGGTGCAAAGTAATAATTCCATTTGGTTCTCCTTGATAGGAAGTGCGAACAGCCAACATAGATTTTAATCCGATGCGGCGGCACATCGGCCCCGAAGATTCCAGCAAAGGATCGGCAAAAACATCGGGGGACGCCAGGGCTATATCTTCAGCGAGGAGTTTTTCTGTGTAGGGGTTATAAGTGACAGAAAGTTCTAAATCTAAAGCTGATTCGTGACCGGGTTCTAAGTATTCCGCGACGCAAGGAAGGTGGGGATAAGGTTCGGAAAGATATGTATGAATTGTACAGCGATTGACACCAAATACGCGGCCGATTTGGGTGGCGGTAGTCTGAAAAATTTCTTGAGTATCTAAGGTCGATCGCACTTTTTGAGTAATTTGTTTGAGTAGTAAAACGCGCTGGTACTGACGTTGCAAAGTTCGCTCTCGCTCTTCGCGGGCAATTTCTGCGCCGATGTAATTGCCCATCAACTTTAAAATTTCAAAATTAAGCGGTTTAAAAGGAGATTTAGTGGTGCCAGAAGTAAAGCTCAAAGTGCCAAAAATTCGCCCTTGCACTATTACCCTCGTCCCCACAAAAGCCTCCAACTTGCGGACGCTGTAAGCGGGGTGGTTGCGCCACTGAGTAGTGCCGGCTGATTCGACAGAAATAGGTTCGCTCGATCGCAAAACCTCTCGCTCAAAGGTTCTGCTCAAAGCAAAACCGTCTCCTTTAGCAAATCCAAAGGGAAAATCTTCCGGTACATAAGCCGCAATCACTTCGTAGCGATCGCCCAAAACCCTGCCCAACAGCCCGATATCCATCCCAAACTGACTGCAGCCCATTGCCAGCAACCGCATCGTTCGATCGTCAAAAGAGCCTTCCGAGCTCACCATTACCTCGTAGAGCGATCGAATTGCCCGCTCGCTTTCCCGCAGTTCCTCAACTCCTTCGAGGCGGTTGCAGACATCGTGCAAAGTCCCGAAAATTCCCGTTATTTCGCCTTGCGAAGTCCGCCGAACTTGGGCAAATAATTCTACGGAAACAAAGCCGGAATTACTGTGAATTCCCAAGGAGTTTTTCCCCGAAACCGACTTGGACTTAAATCGGAGTTCTCGCCGTTCAAATTCCGACTTCCCCGACAGCAAAGACTCCAATAAATTTGCACATTGCTCGCGCTCATCTGGATGCACCCACTCTAAAAAATTAGTTTGCAAACTTTCGGAAACCGAAAAATTCGTAATTTCCGTCCAAGCCTGGTTGAGAAATTTCCAAACCCCCGCCGCATCTATTTGGAAAATTACTGTTGCTTTCAAAGAGTCAAATAGTTGAAATTGATCCCGATCGCGATCGCGGTTTTTGACTTCAAACTCCTTGTTTAGAGTAATATCTGTATGAGTTCCTACTACCCGCAGCGGTTTGCCAGTAGCGCTGCGTAAAACTTGACCCCGGTTCAGCACCCAGACAGTGCTGCCGTCTTTACAGTACATCCGATATTCGGCTGCAAAATCCGGTGTCTTTTGGGCGAAGTGTTCTTCTAAAGCTGCCTTTACCGAGTCAATATCATCTCGGTGGATGCGACTCCACCATTCCGATCGGCGATTCGAGATTTCCCCTTCTTGGTAGCCCAGCATTTCTTGCCACCGCGCCGAATAAAAAAACTCATCTGTTTCGAGATTCCAGTCCCAAATCCCCTGATTGTTGACTGCCGGGGGGAGATTTTCCCGCTCTACGAAACTGTGGTGAGAAATTTCAGCCATCTCGTGGCTATTTGCTGCTGTCCGCTGTATTTCTGCTGAGAGTTTTTTGTATTGAGCGTTGCTAGATTCTAGCTGGCGCTGCAAAGCAATTAAGCCAGAATGCAGAGATTTGGAATCCAGCGCTTGTAAAAGGATAGTTTTAGGATTGATAATCCCGATCGGGTGATTTGTTTCGTTGATGACTAATAAAGGCAACTGGCAGTAGTGTTTTTGCAGCAGCGCGACGGCTGTTTCGAGGCTAGAGTGCGATCGCACCAGCGGCGGCGAACTGCTGCAAATTGCTCCGGCTTTAATTTTGTTAGAGTCTCTTCCCAGGGCCTGCAACTGCACGATATCCCGCGAACTTACCACGCCAATCAGTTTGTGAATGTTGGGATTTGTAAATTTGGAATTTTGAGCAGCAGCATTCGAGTGTCGATCGGGGGTTTCAGTGATTAATACATAACTAACATTGTGTCTAAACATCAGTTGCGCCAAATAGCGAACTGAAGAATTAGAAGGAGCGTGAATTATTCGCGAGGCTGCTATTTGAGGGATTTGATAAAGTTTAATTAAACTTGCGGGCAGCTCTAATTTATGATGCAGAATTGGCAGCGGAGGAGGGAACGCGAAAGCCGCAGGTAGCGAAGCGCTGCTAATTGCTTTTGGTGTCGATTCCCCAATTTCCTGCAACACTTGCACCAAGCTTTGAGAGCTAATTAAACCGACAAGTTCTTCCGCCTCGCTGACGACGGGCAAATGGCCGATTTGATTTTTTTCCAGCAGATTAGCTAAGGCAAAAAAGTCGGGAATTTCCGATTCTCGGGCTACAGTTACGGTTCTGATCATGATTTGCTCGATCGCAAATCCCCTCAAAGCAGCGCCGATCGAATTTAGCTGTACGACATCTCGCGCTGTAAAAATCCCCAGCACTGTCTGGCCGCCCGGATAGGGAGCTTTTGAGCCGTTGAGAGGCAGCCCGTTGCCTCCTGCGTGTAGCGCACGCGGTACACCGTTGTAGAAACCCGACTGTTCCCGCGATTGTGGGGAAGTCCCGTTTGTAGGATTTCCGAGTTGATAATTCCCGCGCGGTTCTACCACGAGGACGTAACTGGCTCCTGTGCTACTCATCAGCTCGATCGCCTTTTCTACGGGCGTCTCAGGGGTGACGGTGAGGGGATTGCGGTTGATGACCTGACTGAGGGAGGGAATAAACATCAGGGGGCATAAAAGTGATATTTGTTGGAAAAAGCCGATCGCGAGCAGCAGGTTGATTGAGAGGCTTTACCCGCGAGATTTCCAAGCGCGCTCAAAGTTTCTGTACGATTCAACTCACCCATACTTCCAGCATCTTGGCATTTAAAATTAATTCCGTGCCATATCCCGATTGTTGACGGCTTCTGACTTTCAGAACCAATGCTATCTGCCAGAGGGCGGACATGAAGGCGGGCGGGTAATTCCTCGCCTAGCCTAACTGCTGCTGGTTTACGAGCAAGAATTTCTGCGATTGTCTAGACTGCACCCTACTTTCTGCCCCTCAACGGAACTCTCGCTCGCATTCTGTTTGAGGCCAGATACCTGCACCCTACCAATTTACCAGCGACAGGAGGGGAATCACAACATGACATCTAGGTATTGCAACTGTGCAATTGGGGGTTCGAGGGTTCGAGGGTTCCAGGGTTCCAGGGCCAAACAGGCAGAAAATAAATAATTTTGAGCATAACTAATTCTATCTTATCCAAATTAGGGCCCAGAGGATTTGAGCTTCAATTCTGGCGATCCTCTTCGAGGGCTGCGCTAACGAACTTGATGAGAATAGCGCTGTTCCCCGCCAGTGTAAAACTCGCCTTGCCACCCTTGAGCATTAAGCTACCAACAACCTCATCCATTCTTTGAGAACTGAACTCCCGCACCGTGCCATTACCAGTTTTTATCAGCTCCGAAATATCAGCATTAACAGTGTAAGATGTTGCTCGGTCATTGACAACCAGCAAGTAAACATTCTTGCTAGCATCAACAGTTGCAACTGCCATTAAATCCGAACTTTTAGTGATAGGAAAAAAGGTAGCTTTCCCGCCCTGCAAAGCCCTAATTCCCATCCGCAAAGCATAGTAGCCTGCGCGCCGTTTTCCCCCGTCCCCTAGCAAACCTTCCGCCAGCCCCTGCTTTCCCCAGTCGTACAAACAGAATATGTGACTGCCGTCAATATAATTATCCCCCGGTTCGGAACCTCGAATCAAATTCTTAATCAAATTTAAAGCTAAAGATAAATCGCCGTAGCTAATGTTGTAAGTTCCCCATTCTCCTAACCAAAGCTGCGAGTTAGCGCGGACAGTACCGTTCATCCAGCCGCGCACTTTGCGGGTGTAGTTAGAAATATCTGCATCGTAGTTGTGGACATTGACTGTATCGAAATAATTCGGTATTTCCTGCAAAGCACTAGCCGGCCAATTGCTGCCGCCTATGGTTTTCGGGCCGTGGATGCGGTAAGTGCGCGAAGGCAAATAAGTTTTATAAACAAAGTCGATCGCATCTTTTGCCACCTTAACCAATTCAAAATAGTCAGCCCTAGTCCCGCCCCAACCCTGATCGCGATTGTCCGGTTCGTTGTGAATTTCCCAATCATCAACGCGGTAATCATTGCGAACATTCAGCCAATAAACTGTAGCAAAAACGTGTTCCCACCACTCGTTCCAATCTTCTCCTGTGCGCGGCGGATTCAGTTGCAGCGCCCAACTCGGCTTCCAGCCATTATCTACATTCCGAATACTCACCACCGGGCGAATATTTGCTTGTTTGAGAGTATTAAAAATAGTTTTGGCATTGCCTTCCCAAACCGTGCCGGGTTGTCCCGACCACCAATAATCGCTACCTTGGGGCGGATTAGTCATCATCCGATCCCAATGTGTCCAATTAATTATATTGGGATTTGTCTTAATTTCGTCAATAGATGGCCAACCGTATTTACCGTCGTCGTCTTCGGGTTCCCACCGGGACATCCCGCCGTAAATGCGGTAGGTATTAATTCCCAAATCTTGCAAATCTTTGATGTCAAAATTGATATTGCCCTCGACTGCACCGATGTAGCGAGTGCTGACACCCGCAGCCGTACCTGCAATTTTAATTGTTTCGATGTTTTGAGTAAAAGTTGTCGTTCCGATGAACAACTCTAGGCTGATGGCAATTAAAAAACAGAGAAAAAAAATTAGAATTCTAGTTTTTGATAACACGTAATTATTAACTACTAATTTAGGTTGTTTTCTGCCAGAAGTAAAGAGACCGATCGCTAATATAACTCGACGATCGCGCGACTTTGTTAGCTGTTGTAATCAAAAAGCATTAACTATTATACCCCTTTCACTAATTAATACATAAAGTAAAATAGCACGGGTAGCAGTCAAAAGTGAAGATTCACCTCGAACAACCACAGTAAAATCGTTGGGTATAACAATTAACCCTATAAATTGCGTTAAATATCTGGCGGGGTGACAACGCCGCCGGAAACCCAGACCGCACTCATATTTGATCGACTTGTGTTAAAAAAAGATAGGTCAAACTAAAGTTACACTCGACCAATCAACATATATGTTACCTGAATTCTATCATATTCACTTTCAAAGACAAGTATCCCGCTCTCAGTTTTTAGTTGTAGAAATAAGCTGTTCGCCATTTAAAAGACGATAGTAGCGTGCCGAGCTTACAGAAGTGTTTTCCTTGTCCCGTAAGTGTTCACTCCTGACGCACCCTACAAGCCTCGTTAGTTGTTTAAATGCTCCACAGCTTAGTGCTTAACCTCCAACGCTGTCAAGGTAAGTATTAAAATCTCTCTAATAGTCTAGGGATTTGGAATTCAGGCTTGAGGCTTGAAAAAATTTTACTCTATTAACCAGCCCTGTCAAGCTTATTCTTTTAACAGGTGATTAAGCATAAACTAGGTTGCTCGCCGATCGCCAGTCGGTAGGATGAGGTAAAGTAGATCGATCGCACCAATACACTATGAGGGCAGTGTTCACCCACAAACTACGAGATTTCAAGCGTTTGAGGGAGTTATATACCAGGGTCGGCAGTCACGCCAGACAGGGCTGGCAATCAGCTTCAAGCCGATCGCATTTACCGCATAACCGCAGCGTGAACCATCACTAAATTGCGCGCTGCGGTTATGCGACGATGTTTTTTGAGCACTGATTATATCTAGTGTTAGAGGAGTAAATGTTGAGATTTATTTTGCTGTTCAGTCGTCTTTAGGCGACTGCGATATGTGAAGCGGGAGTTCTATCGCCCGACGGGCTATAGCAAAAAGGGCGTTGCTTAATACAGGGATGAATTGAATAGTTCGGAATTGCCATCAGCCAAGTATGGTGAGTTTTGTAACTTCCGACAAAATTTGGTTCATACCGTTAATCAGCAACGCCACAAAAAGTTCTTTGCCGTGTAACTGGTTCCCAGGATCTTCCTAGGGACGAGGAAAAATATCTGCGTTAATCTGCGTGCATCTGCAGTAAAAAAACTCCCTTATTTCAACATCAAAGCAACTTCCTTAGCAAAATAAGTCAAAATCAGATCGGCACCAGCTCGTTTGATACTCGTCAAACTCTCCAAAATAATTCGCTTTTCATCAATCCAACCCAACTGTGCAGCAGCTTTGATCATTGCGTATTCGCCGCTGACATTATAAGCAGCTACGGGCAAATTAGTTGCTTCGCGCACTTGGCAGATAATATCCAGATAAGCCAAAGCAGGTTTTACCATCACAATATCTGCACCTTCTGCGATATCCAAAGCAACTTCTTTCAGTGCTTCTCGTGCATTAGCAGCATCCATTTGATAAGTCTTTTTATCTCCAAATTTTGGGGCAGAATCGAGGGCATCTCGAAACGGGCCGTAATAAGCAGAGGCATATTTTGCTGAATAAGCCAAGATTGCTGTATCGATGTATCCTGCCGCATCTAAGGCTTTGCGAATGGCGCCGATTCTGCCGTCCATCATGTCGGAAGGTGCTACCATATCCGCACCGGCAGCGGCTTGAGAAACTGCCATTTTTACTAACACTTCAACAGTCTGATCGTTGAGAATTTTACCATTTTCATCAACTAAACCGTCGTGTCCGTGTGATGTGAAAGGGTCGAGAGCTACGTCGGTAATTACTACTATTTCGGGAATGTTTTGTTTGATAGCTTTGACTGTTTGTTGGACTAATCCTTCAGGGTTGTAGCTTTCGGTTCCGGCGTCATCTTTTTTGCTGTCTGATATGACTGGGAAAAGGGCGATCGCGCCTATCCCCAAATTCCAACATTCAGCTATTTCTTTTAGCAATAAATCCAAGGAATAGCGATAACAACCCGGCATAGAAGCAATCTCAACTTTTTGCCCTTCCCCTTCCATCACAAACATCGGATAGATGAGGTCGTCAACTGTCAGGTGATTTTCCCGTACCATCCGCCGCAAAGCTGGTGTACGGCGGAGGCGGCGGGGACGGATGGTTGTGAGGGAGGGATTTCGATCGTTCTCAGTGGGAACGGCGGACTCGACGTTATTTGCAGATGACATAGGAACAGAGGGCAATAATGATAATCATTATTATTACATTATTGCGCGCAGCGGTAGCGCCACGGAGTTGAAAAAACAACTCCTCACGCCTGTGTGACAAGCTATTTCACCAATCTGTTCTATTTTGAGCACAATAGTATCGGCGTCGCAATCGTAAAATATTTGTTTGACTTTTTGGATGTACCCGGATGTCGCGCCTTTGTGCCAAAATTCAGAGCGCGATCGGCTCCAATAGTGTGCTTCTCCTGTGGCGAGAGTTTGCTTAATAGAATCTTTGTTCATCCACGCCATCATTAAAATGGTACCATCTCGATCGTCCTGGGCGATCGCCGGAATCAAACCTCGATCGTTAAATTTTAAAGCTTCTATCCACAAATATTTTTGATCCATATTCAGTTTACAGGGGTTGTATTTCCTCAAGTAAGATTTTTTACCGCAGAGGGCGCAGAGGGCGCAGAGGGAGGAAAGGGAAAGAGAGAAACATGGTAATCCAATATGACTCTCTTTTCTTTGTTCAGCCTACAAACACGGAATTTTTGGCAGACAATTCTAGCTAGTGAAAGCTTGATTTCTGCGCGATTAAACTCATGAATTCTTGACGAGTTCTGGCATCTTCAGCGAACACTCCCCGCATTGCTGAAGTCGCAGTCCAAGAACCTGGTTTTTGCACTCCCCGCATTACCATGCACATATGAGTAGCTTCGATAACAACTGCTACACCTTGAGGTTTTAGCAATCCTTGAAGTGCCTCCGCAATTTGTGCGGTTAAGCGTTCTTGTACTTGCAATCGGCGCCCGTACATTTCACAAATTCGAGCAATTTTTGACAGTCCAATTACTTTTCCGTTGGGAATGTAAGCAACGTGCGCTTTGCCTATAATTGGCAGGATGTGGTGTTCGCAGGAACTGAAAATATCAATGTCCCGCACTAATACCATTTCGTTAGCATTTTCTGTGAACACCGCTCCATTGAGCAGTTCGTCTAGAGATTGACGATAACCTCCAGTTAAGAACTGCAAGGCTTTGACAACTCGTTTCGGTGTATCTCGCAACCCTTCGCGGTCTGGGTCTTCTCCCAATCCTACCAGCAATGTACGCACTGCTTGCCTCATTTCTTCATCTGATACAGGGGGTTGAGATTGAGTAGGAATCGATGACACTACACCATTTGGAGAAGTCAGTTCGGGACGAGTAGATAAAGTCATGCTTGCAGTTTGTGAAATGTTTAACCGTGGGTATGGACTTTTAGTTACTAGATGCTTAGATTGACGAAATCTTAAACTAAGCAACTGTTCAGTTGTTCTCTAATTTGAGCGGTATCTAATTTGCGACCAATAACTACGAGTTGATTGTTAGGTGAAGTCAACCATTCCGAAGCATCTAGTTCGTATCTGGGGCCGCTGAGTTGAAATATGTGTCTCATCGGACTGTCGCTAAACCAGAGAATGCCTTTAGCGCGAAATACATCGAAGGGCATTTTTTCGGTGAGAAATTCTTGGAATTTGTGGACATCAAAAGGTCGATCGCTCTGAAATGATAGCGAAACAAATCCGTCATTATCTAAGTGATTGGAGTGATGTTCGTGATGGTGATGGTGATGTTCGTGTTCGTGATGTTCGTGTTCGTGATGGTGATGTTCGTGTTTTTCCTCTGTTTCAAAACTGTCGAAAAGTTCTGCTTTGGTTAAACCTACACCCAAAATTAAGGGTAAAGGAACTTCACCATATTCTGAGTGTAAAATTCTCGCTCCTTCTTTCACAGTGCGAATGTAAGCTTCTAATTCTTCTACTTTTTCTGAAGGAGCTAAATCGGTTTTGTTCATCAGCACGATATCTGCAAATGCTACTTGTTTTAAAGCTGCTTCGCTGTCAAAATGATCGGTGGTGAATGTTTCGCTATCGACTACAGTGAGGACTGAATCTAGACTGGTTAATTCCCGCAATTCCGTGCCGAGAAATGTCAATATAATCGGCAGGGGATCGGCAACTCCGGTGGTTTCAATTACCATGCAATCGATACGGTCTTCCCGTTCTAAAACTCGGTAGACGGCATCGACTAAGCCTTCATTGATGGTACAACAAATACAGCCGTTGCTCAGCTCTACCATGTCATCTTCGGTAGAAATTAAAAGCTGCGAATCAATGTTGATGTCGCCAAACTCGTTAACTAAAACTGCTACTTTTAAATCTTGGCGATTTTTGAGGATTTGATTGAGCAAAGTGGTTTTGCCGCTGCCGAGAAAGCCGGTAATTATGGTTACTGGCATTCCTCTTTTGGGAAAATCGGAAATTAAATCTGGGGTTTGTACAGCGAGATTAGTCATTGTTCCTCATTGATTAATTGTAGAGGCCCTGCTGTGAGTTCAGAAAGCTGCTAAGTATCCTAAAGCTCCTGTGGATAGCACTTCCTAGCCAAACTTTAGGTGCGGTCGCCTGTATCGCACTATATCGACTATGATAATCATTATCATACTTCAGATGTGCTTTAAGCGCAAGCCCTAGAATTATTGCTCAGCTAGCTGATGATTCATAAACACTTCACTGTCATCCCTTTTCCAGATAAATCCCATGTTACAAACGGGAATTTAAAACAATGTATTGAGGGCGAGTGCGATCGATAATTCCCTCCTCCTCCAGCCGACACATCAGGCGCGTCACCGTAATCCGCGTAATTCCCATCGCCTCAGAAATCTCCTGGTGAGTCAATCTCAGATCGATCAAAACTCCTTGTGCTACTTCCCGACCAAATTTTTTTGCCAACCAAGCTAATAGTTGCAACAGTCGATCGCGCAGACATTCGCTGCGAACAATGCAGAAAAATTCTTGAGTTTGCTGAAGATGTCTGAAAACTTCATCTAAGGATTGATAGCACAAATTTTGAGGAATGTAACTAATTTCTACATGAGTTTTGCTCTCAATTTGATAAGGTTGAACGCCTGACAGCGAATGACCGAGTACGTCTCCAACTCCCCAATATCCGAGGGTTATTGGTGTTCCCTGTTCGCTCCAAGTCATGGTTCGGACAATTCCCCGCTCAATTCGCAGTAAGCCGTTAAAGGGCATGGGTATCAACTGACGGCAGGTGAAAGTCTGCTGTCTGAGATTAGGGTACAAGGCAGGAGTGTAGGTTAAAAGAGTCATAGGATTTAGGTTTAGCGTCACCGCTACTTTGGATAGAACATACAGCTTAAGCTAATTGATAATATATGTCAACTAGCTCTCAGTCATTGCCATGCCCGACTGCTAAGCTTGAAACCCTTTGCGGGTGGTGTAAGAGACGTTTCGGAACTTGACCGTATCCGTGTCTGGGTCGTAGAGAGTATAATTTGCTTGTCCGCTGAGCCGACCCACATTCCCAACTCCGATAGCCCTTCGCGCTGTTGCAGACACGGTTGCAGGCGGCTCTTGAGAGTCCAGAGTCATTACCCAGTTATTGATAATGGTGGGCTGTAGTTGATACTCAAATGCTAAGCCCGATCGCCCGCAAAACAAAGTATTAACATCAGCGCGGATAACGCGATCGAGCATCACAGGCGGCGGAGTCTCCGGGGTAAGCTCATCAGACGCGCTAACCGTACTCCCGTGAATCAACAAACAATCCAATTCATGAAAACCAAAATTCAAAGAGCGCAACCACTCTACAGTTTTCCGACTAACAGAATCCCAGAGCAACTTAATCGTATCTGCGCCGTATTTTTGTCGCAATTCTGCCGCATCAGGGCTAGAACCTATTCCGTGTAAGTTGAAACACTGTTCTTCCCACCACCCGATACAAATTTGAGGTTCGATTTCTCCTCGTTTGGGCGATCGGACTCGCTGCACTAATTTTTCGCAATCGGGATTCGGGCCGACTAAATCACCCAATATATACAACTCCTCAACACGAATTTTCAAGCGCTTGATGTCAGCTATTACAGCTTCATAAGCAGCCAGATTTCCTTCGACTCCACTTAGTATTGCCCAGTTTTTCATACTTGTTAATTGTTAGTAATAATCGAGGTTTTTGCCTGGTTAGTTTGGATTTTTTTTTTCGGAGCGTGTTTTGAACTGATATCTTACACCAATGTCAAAAACTTGTAGGGGCGGGTTCACCAACAATAATCGCCAAAAACCAATAATCTTATAAACCCGCCCCCACCCAACGGTAAATCACAATCTACCTGTTTAATAAACAGAAGTTGTTTTGAACTGATATCTTATACCAATATCAAAAACTTGTTGGGGCGGGTTCACCAACAATAATCGCCAAAAACCAATAATCTTATAAACCCGCCCCCGCCCAACGGTAAATCACAATCTACCTCTTTATTGAACAGTCAACAGTCAACAGTCAACTCTCAACTGTCAACAGTTAACTGTTTATCTACCTCTCACAAACATGAGTCGGATCGTCAGCTCTTTCTGCATATTCCAAACCTCTAGCCAAACGCCAAGCAAAAATCGGCGGCAAACCTTTTTCAATAATTGCAGCGCAAGTGGCTTGATAGTCATATTCGACTTCTCGCAATATCACTTGTTGAGCGTCAACATCGTAAATCGCGTAGGTAGCATTCGGCCTCCCGTGGCGCGGTTCTCCCACGGAACCAACATTCACAATCCGCTTTAAAGGAGCAGTAAAACTTAAATCTTTTTCTCTATCAATACTCGGCCCGCTTACCCGAACCTGCATTTTTCCAGCATCTAAAGTACGAACGTAGGGAACGTGAGTGTGACCGCAAAACAGCACGTCAGCACTCGCAGAAAATACCCGCTCTAAGGCAGAAAAAGCATCCATTGTCGGCAGTAAATATTCATGATTGCTGTGAGGGCTACCGTGGACAAAACACATATTGTCTTCCCGCAAACTGTGCGGCAAAGTGGCTAAATATTCCCGCGTTTCTAAGGGAATTTGTGCGTTAGTCCATTCGTGGGCTAATTTTCCTCTTTTTTCGGCTAAAACTGAGGGATAGCTGCATTCGCAGGAGTTCAAACCTTCGACTATATCTTCGTCCCAACAGCCTACACAGGTGGGAATGTCGAGGGAGCGAATCATTTCTACGACGGCGTGGGGATGGGGGCCGTAGCCGACTAAATCTCCGAGGCAAAAGATTTTTTCTGCTTGTTGTTCGTCAATGTCTGATAAAACTGCATTTAAGGCTTCATAGTTGCCGTGAATGCAGGACATAACTGCTATTTTCATGTTATTTATTCTGCTAATAAAAGTGCTTGTTTGACTTGTTGTTGGTAATTCAACAGAATTGTTTCGGACAGACAGCAATCTTCTAGGGTTTGTCCTAATGCTGTTTCATCGAGATTTTCGCCGACTATTTCTATGCCGCTAAATCTTTGGGGGCGGCCTTCGAGCCAGCGGGGAAGTGGCAATTCTTCGTGGGCGGTTTCTTTGAATTCGGCAGAGAAATCGAAGTAAAAAGATCGACCGTCGGCTATGTCAAAAATGCCTTTGGCTCGGTGGATTTTGCCGTAGGCTCCTTGAGTCATTTCTTGGTACCAAAACAGATCGAGGCTGGCGGGATCGAGGACTTGTCCGCTGGCGGGGCTGCGCCAAATTGATAGTTTTTCTGGTTCGCCGCTAACGGCTATTCCTTCTACAATTACATCCGCCCATTGATGCCATTCGGTGTTTTTGATTTCTGGCGGGACTACAGCAAATCGGCGGCTGGGGAAGCTTTGAAGCAGGTTTTCTACTGCTGTCAGTTGCAGGTAAAATCCCAGTTCGATATAAGCTGAAACGCCGTTTTCTAGGTGTTTCGCGAGCTCGGATTCTTGGCCGTCTGTCAGGGTGGTGATTTGCCCAAATTCGGCGGCGATGCAGGTTTGGTCGATCGGCACATTGCCTGTTCCAGGGCATAAATACAGCGCTGGGGAGGTTTCGGCTGCTAGCTGCTGTCGAATCCAGGTTGTTTTTCCGCTTCCGGGCGGGCCCGCTACGGCGGTGATTGTTGATTGACTCATAAATACAATGATAATCGTTCTCAAACAAGTTGGCTCTTATATATTTAGATTTAATTTGGCGATCGGGCAGGATGCCCCCGTAGCGAGAGTTTCTACTGGTTTCCAGGCGTGCGTTTCGAGGCCGCCCAAGCCCTACTGGCAGCCGTTGTGACTAGCATCACTAACTTTCATGCGTCAAGTCACTGTAATGTAAATTAACATTTTGTTACATTTATTTACATAAAGCAACGAAACAAGGAAAAACACATGACTTCACGTAACCTGATCGTAGATGACCAAGGCCTGCTCAACAACTTCGCGATCGAGCCCGCGATGTATGTAGACGCCAACGTCAGCACCGGATTTACCGAGTATGCAGAGAAAGTTAACGGACGTTTTGCGATGATTGGCTTTGTTTCTTTGCTGGCGATCGAAGTTTTGACTAAACAAAGCTTTATCGGCTTCATCAAAGATATTTTAGGATAGGGCGATTTATCAGCTTGAGTTTTATTCAGAAATAGGGCAACTTTTTACCTACAGTCTAGCCGCTGTTGCCCTAATAATTGCTTTCTGAGTGTATATTTTAAAGCTGTTTTACATACAACAAATTAGAAAATAAAGTCTCAGCAATTGTTGAGGCTTTATTTGTTGCTTTTACATCCATTACACCCGTTACATCTTGTACAATCCTCGTTGCCGAACTTCTTTGCGCTATATCAATTCAAACAGCTTTGTTTGCCAAAAAGTCTCTCATGTACCGATTCACTAACTGCGGCTGTTCCTGCTGCACCCAGTGGCTGCAATTAGGAATGTAATGAATCTGAAAATCTCGCACGTAATCTGCGGTTCCATAGGTTAACTCTTTGCCGAGGGCGACATCATTTTCTCCCCAAACCATCAGCGTCGGAACTTGCAGAACCCTCTAATTGTGGCGATCGAGAAATCCGCCAGCTAGATTGCGGTAATATATTGATAGTAGCAGTCAGAGCGCCCCGTTTGGCAGCAGCATCTTTGTAAGCTTCGATATCTGAGGGGCTAAAGGTGTTTTTGTCAACTGCCATACCTTCCAAAGCAGCAGAAATTGCCTGATAGTCGCCCAACTGAATTAAAAACTCCGGCAAAACTGGCAACTGAAACAAAAAGATGTACCAAATTCTCAGCAATTGTTGGGGAGTGCGTAACCCCTGAGATCCACAGCGACAACTTTATAATCTGATGCAAATTCCGGGATTTGATGCCGCCAAGAATACCAAAATTCAGGAAATCCGTGCAACATCAGCATCAGCGGGCCAGAACCTTGAGTGACACAGTGCAGTTTAATGCCGTTCGTAGCGATAAATTCGTGTTTCCAAGCAGCTTCTAGCACAGACATATTTGATGCTTGTTCTAGCTATCGATATATCATAGCAGTTACTCTCTTTAAGAGGAACCAACTTTAGGCATATCTAGCAATTCTCCCAGCACTTGTAAACTCTTCCTTTTCTCTTCATTTGTGGAACAGGCGTCTTGCCGATGCTTCGCGCAAAAAAAGCCGTAGCACGGGCGAGGACGCGACACGATCGCCCGTTTCCCAAAAAGATTGCTATCTCTGTCAAAATAACAGGGTAAACGCATCTTAACTGGAACCCAAAATATGCTACAGTTAAATCCGACTAAATTTCAATGTAGTTTGTTGTA
>NZ_JAUBRP010000044.1:0-53639 GCF_036701935.1 Microcoleus sp. M2_D5
AACTTATATTTAACTCTGCTTGAATATATCGATCACTCCTGTTCTTAGTTTGCGATCGATTATTCAGCAAACCCTAAGTAAAAACAATCCTTTTTACTTCTACGGCGGCACTTGGAAAGCCAGCAAGAAAAAATAGCAATTACCAGCTTCTTCTTCTTTTCTCTTCCTACCCTTCGGGAACGGCTTCGCCGAACGCGTCCTTAGCGTCTTCGCGGTTCGATCGTATCAATATCAGTGATTCTAGAGTAATTAAAATCAACCAATCCCGATCGCATCTTCATACAATGTCTCGATCGCACAGCTAAAATTAACGCTAGCAAACTGAACTTCTTGTCCTTGACTGTAAGGATAAAGCACCCACAAACCCTCTGCATTCCGGCGAAAACACTCTACACTAACTCTTTCTTGATTGATTAGCACATACTCTTGCAAACTTTCGGAAGTGCGGTAATCAGCAAACTTTTCACCTCTGTCAAAAGCCGCTGTTGTCTGCGATAAAACTTCCACAATTAAGCGCGGGTAGATAATGAAATCTTCAGCAGTATTTCTGTCCCGTTCATCGCAACTCACCGCTATATCGGGATAGTAATAGAAATTTGATGTCTCATTCCGAACTTTCATGTCTGCCATGTAAGTTATGCAGCCACTTCCCCGAAGATGGTTTCTCAACAAAGTTGCTGCATTTACACTAATGATGACATGAGCTTTGCTTGCCCCTGCCATTGCATAGATTTCACCTTGTCTGTACTCGTGTTTGATCGGGCTGACTTTCTCGCCTGCTAAATAATCTTCAGGAGAGACGTAGGTGTCGCTTTTACTTGCAACCATATAATTTTAAGGTTGGTGAGGATTACACAATTATAGCCGTAGCACGGGCGAGGGCCCGACGCCATCGCCCTTTTTCAGCTTTCCCCCAAAGTTTTAACGTCGGCGCGGGGCCGGAAGCCTCGCACTATTACCATTTTGCGGTTGCGGTTTTTCTTGCAACTTCATCGTCAAACTAACCCGCTTTAACTTCTCATTCACCTCCAAAACCCGCACTTTCACAACTTGTCCGACTTTAACAATCTGTTTGGGGTCATCTACGAAGCGATCGGCTAATTGAGAAACGTGAACCAAACCATCTTGGTGCACTCCCACATCAACAAAGGCTCCAAAGTTAGCTACATTCGTGATTATGCCTTCTAATTCCATCCCAACTTGCAAATCGGAGATTTCTTTGATTCCTGCTTGGAAAGTGGCATATTTAAACTCGGCGCGCGGGTCTCTTCCCGGTTTTTCTAGTTCGGAAATAATGTCTCGGAGTGTTGGTTCTCCCACTTTTTCGGTGACATATTTCTTGATGTTTACAGTCTTGATTTTTTCCGATATTTGTGTTATTTCTGTCAGCGGCAAGTCTAAATCCTTGGCGATCGCCTGCACTACAGGATAGCTTTCGGGATGAACTGCTGTATTGTCCAGGGGGTTTTCGCCACCGCGAATGCGGAGAAATCCGGCTGCTTGTTCAAAAGCTTTGGGCCCAAGTTTGGGAACTTTCAGGAGTTGGCGGCGATTTTTAAATGCGCCGTTTTCGTTGCGGTAATTGACTATATTTTTGGCAACTGTTGCCGTCATTCCCGATACAAATGTCAGCAGTTCTTTGGATGCTGTGTTTAAGTCAACTCCCACATAATTAACGCAGCTTTCGACTGTTTCGTCGAGTTTCTTTTTGAGCAGTTTTTGGTCAACATCGTGCTGGTATTGACCGACTCCTATTGATTTAGGGTCGATTTTCACGAGTTCGGCGAGGGGGTCTTGCAAGCGCCGTCCGATGCTGACTGCGCCGCGGACGGTGATGTCGAGGTCGGGAAATTCGGCGATCGCCACATCGCTTGCTGAATAAATCGATGCACCGGATTCATTCACCATGACTTTAATCGGTTTCCTGTCCATTTCTGCCAAAACTTCCGAAACAAATTCGTCTGTTTCGCGGGAAGCTGTACCGTTGCCGATCGCGATTAATTCAATTTTATACTTTTCAATTAAATGCTTGACAATTTTACCAGCTTGCTGTCGCTGAGCCGCTGCTTGGTGGGGAAAAATTGCTTGATATTCTAAAAATTGCCCGGTTTCATCGAGGGCGGAAACTTTACACCCTGTGCGAAATCCCGGATCGATCGCCAATGTGGGTTTCATTCCCGCCGGCGCCGACAGCAGCAACTCGCGGAGGTTGGTTTCAAAAGTGGCGATGGACTCGATATCAGCGACTGCTTTGTTGTGCGATCGTACTTCTGTAATTAACGAAGTCTTCATCAGTCGGTTGAAGGCATCCTTCAAAGTCGATCGATAAAACTCTTTAACGAACGGTATCCTAGTTCTAATTTCCTGAGATTCCAAATAAGCCATCACGGCGGATTCATCAAACGCCAATTCCAAATCTAAAACCCCTTCCGTTTCCCCGCGAAACAGCGCTAACATATTGTGCGACTGAACGCTTCTCGCCGCAACTTGATAATTGCGGTACATTTCAAATTTAGTGCTTCCTTCCGGGAAATCCTCTTTTATTTTCGAGACAAAAACTCCTGTTTGCATCAAAAAATCTCGCAAATAAGCCCGCAATTCCGCTTTTTCCGAAACTGCTTCCGCCAAAATATCCGCCGCACCTTTGAGAGCTTCTTCTGCGGTTTTAACGCCCTTTTCTTCCGAAATGTATTTAGCTGCCTCCGCCTCCAAATCTGCTGGTTTAGCCGTCGGTAAGTTCAGTGATTTGATAAAATCTGCCAGCGGTTCCAAACCTTTTTCCCTAGCAATTGTCGCTCGCGTCCGCCGCTTGGGTTTGTAAGGCAGATAAAGGTCTTCGAGTTCGTTTTTTTGCAAACACGATTCGATTTTAGCTTGCAGTTCTTCAGTGAGTTTCCCCTGAGAGCTAATCGTCTCTAAAATCGACTTTTTGCGCTCTTCAATTTCCGTCAAATAGGTGAAGCGATCGGAGATATCCCGCAACTGAATTTCATTCAGCAAATCCGTGCGTTCTTTGCGGTAGCGGGCAATAAACGGAATAGTTGCTCCCTCGGCGAAAAGTTCCAGAGCATTATTGACTTGAGACAGATTAATGGAAAGTTCTCGAGCAATCAGTTGAGGAATGTCGATCGTAGTGCAGAAATTCGGGTCGGTCATTCGATTTTAGATTTTAGATTTTAGATTTTGGATTGACTTGCGCGAGATCAATTCGGGGGCGTGAGGATTTTAGATTTTAGATTTTGGATTGATTCCACGGATAAATTCAAGGGCTTGTACCATCAACAAATTCTTGGTCAATTTTAGATTTTAGATTTTAGATTAACTTCACAGAATAGAGCAAGAAAAGGGATTGTCCCAATTTTGTTAAAATCGTTTTCTAGGAGTGCGATCGTCCCGCACAGCAAAGCCGATATATCTCGCTTTTAGCTCTCCGGTTTGCACTCCTGTGAAAGCTCTCATTGGGATGCTCCCATAATGTTAGCATAAATGCAGTCATTTCTCAATATTATATGTTGCCTTTTAAATATCCTGTGCCGCAAACCGATCCGCCGCGATCGCCCAGAGAAACGCTGCCGACGATGTACGATTTACCCAGCGAAGACCCGGATGAACCTGGTTTGCCTGACGAATTTCACGATTTGCAGCCGCAGTTGTTGAGTCTGACGTTTCGGCCTCGGAATTATCCGGCTTCTGAGATATTTAGCGGCACCGACATGAACCTTTATTATGACGTGCAGCACACTCTGTGGCACAAGCGGCCGGATTGGTTTGGAGTTGTGGGAGTTCCCCGACTTTACGATCGATCGGAACTGCGGATGAGTTATGTTACTTGGCAGGAAGGTGTGAATCCTTTTGTAATTGTAGAACTGCTTTCGCCGGGAACGGAAAAAGAAGATTTAGGCGACAATACCGATGAGGAAAAGTTGCCACCTCAGTCGGGAAACACTGCCGGTAACGGGCAAGTTTTGGATGCCGAGAGGAAGGATGAACCGCCAAGAAAATGGGAGGTTTACGAGCAAATTTTGCGGGTTCCTATTTATGCTGTTTTCAGCCGCTATACTAACAAATTGCGAGTGTTTGAATTGAAGGGCGGACACTATCAAGAATTAGAATTGCCCGAGTCGCGAGTGTGGATTCCTGACCTAAGTTTGGGCTTGGGTTTGTGGCAAGGAGAGTTTCAGGGAGTCGATCGACTGTGGTTGCGCTGGTATGATGTTGATGGCAATTGGATTCTCACTGAAGCGGAACAGCAACGGCAGCGGGCAGAGTCAGCGGAAGCTCAATTGCAGTCTTTAATTCGGCGGCTGCGGGAATCTGGCATCGATCCCGATCGATTTTTAAACGGTTAGAGAAGACTGAAGTCCTGACTAATATTATGTCCGGTCGATTACCCCTAATACGGTACGGGCGGGTTCACGAAAAATATCTGCCCATAATTGACAATCTCAAAAACCCGCCCTTTTAATCGCTGGTTCGCAGTCAGGACTTTAGTTTTTTTACTTCACAAGAAGACAGAAAGCCTCACTATACACAGGCTTTAAGATTTGATCGAAACTTGATTGGTTGCGGCTTGTGTGTTTGTTGCTGGTACTCTTTGCGGTTAAGTCATCCGCGTAGGGAGAATGATGCAAATAAGCTTTACCGACAGAACCAAAAAGTTGCAGTTTGTCAGAAATGACCGATTGCATGGCATCGATAGCTTTTTCCATTATTTCCAACAAATCCGGATCTGCCTCAGAAATGCTACTTTTTAACACGTCCATATAAGCTTCGCGAATTTCCGTATTCACATTAAATTTAGAGACTCCCAATTTAATACATTGATGAATCATTGACTCCCGCAAACCGCTAGCACCGTGCATCACTAACGGCACTGAAACAGCAGCGCGGATTTTGGCCAGACGTGGAAAATCGAGTTTCGGTTCGCTGAGATATTTGCCGTGAACGTTACCAATTGTTACGGCTAAAAAATCCACCTTAGTTTCTTTGATAAACTCTACGGCTGATACCGGATCGGTCATCCTTGCGGCTTTCTCCTCGATTGTCAAACCTTCTTCCCGGCCGCTAATTCTGCCGATTTCTGCTTCAACTGCCGCACCGTTAGCGTGGCATAATTTAGTCATTTCCCGGCTAAATATTAAGTTTTGTTCGTAGGGCAAAAAAGAACCGTCTGCCATAGTTGATTTGATGCCGGCGGCTAGGGCGAGGTGAATGTCTTTTTCTGAGGTGCTGTGATCTAAGTGTACTGCGATCGGCATTAAAGATTTGCGGGCCGCTTCCATGCACAGCGCGACTAAAGGCGATTTTCCGTATTGGATGGCACTGGGGTGAATTTGCAGTATAGCAGGACTGTGCAGCGCTTCTGCCGCATTGATGACGGCTTTTACTCCTTCGAGGTTGTAGACGTTAAAAGCGCCGATCGCATAACCATTTCTCAAGGCCGTGTTCAGCAATTCCCTAGTTGACGCGAGCATATAGTACCTACTTTAAAAACTTTTCTGAATGTCGATCATTCTATCAAAGTTCTAGGCCCAGCTCAGCTTAATTTGTGTTTATTTTAATTGCGAATTCTTCGGCTACGATTTATGTGAAGTGCATTGATTCTTGAGTAAGGTGCGTAAGGGCGCACCTTACGATTTGTTTGGTAAGCCTAGCGCACCTTACTCCTTGAGTGATTTACTACTAGGTTTGTGCGTTACCAGCGTGCAAACCGCATTCTTTTACGGTCGCTTCTTCCCACCACCAGCGACCTTCGCGTTCGTGTTGGTTCGGCAATACCGGCTTTGTACAAGGTTCGCAACCAATGCTTACAAAACCGCGTTCGTGCAACTTGTTGTAAGGCACATCCAAAGCGCGAATGTATTCCCAAACCTCTGCCGAAGACCAGTTTGCTAAGGGATTGAATTTAATTAATTCATGGTCAGGAGTTGAGAATGCAGTGTCAACTTCAATAACCGGAATACCGTTGCGGGTACTGGGACTTTGGTCTTTCCGCTGACCGGTAATCCAAGCATCGAGAGTATTCAGTTTGCGGCGCAGCGGCCTGACTTTCCGCACGCCACAGCATTCTTTGTGACCGTCTTGATAAAAACTAAACAATCCCTTTTCTTCTACTAGGGCTTGTACTTCGGCTGCATCGGGAAACATTACTTCTAATTTAATGCCGTAATGTTTTCTGACTCGATCCAAAAACTGATAAGTTTCCGAGTGTAATCGTCCGGTGTCTAGGGTGAAAACGCGGAAATTCTTGGTGATTTTTGAGGCAATATCGATCAAAACTACATCTTCAGCCCCGCTGAAAGAAATGGAGATATTGTCAAAATTTTCTAGGGCAAATTTGAGAATGTCTCGCGGTGTTTTTTGACTGTATTCTGCTTCTAGGGCGGCAATGTTGAGATTTCTTTGGATGGCAACCATATTTTCGGGTTTTCGGTGTTCTTTTCCTCTAGCCCTTTATTATAGCCGATCGCCGTCTCTCTCTCGCCGACTAATTTGACAATCCAGCAATGTCGTCCGGGGCCCCCGGATTCATCCGTGAAGCGAAAAAAAAGCTTTGAATCCTCATCGCCAGCCCCCTGGGTTTATCAGTGAGGTCGCTTTCTTCAATCTCTTCAATTTCGTCAATCTAAAATCTAAAATCTAAAATCTAAAATCGACTGGCCGCATCTTGCAGTAGTCTTTTCGGCTGGGCCCACAATCAAGCTCAAGGATGGCGATCGCCCGCTGGTAGCAGTTTTGGTGAACCCAACACTTCTCTACTGGGTAAAATGGGATTGCCGCGCGGTCAATTTATTTGGCCCCACAATTATAAACTACAGACAATAAAATTCTTTAAATGTCATTGTTGCCATCCTCAAATTGGGCTTCTATTATTAATTAAATAATAGCGCTAACTCAGCAATATACTGCTGTTTGTTAAGTAAAATAATTTTTTTTGGCTACCAGTTTTAACCGCGAGCTATATACTTTTAAGTAGCTATTATTTGCGCCAATTAAATAACTTAATCAGCACCATTTAGACAAGACACTGAACTAGATAATTGGGAACAAATCTCAAAAAAATACGTAGAAACTCCCGCTTGAGTACCCCAGTCGCTCCTTCTACTAAGAGCTGTTGGTTTCAACACAGCGAATTACCCAGAATCAATTACTAATTGCCGATTAATTTATTCAGAGCGATTTTGTTAGTAAAGTAAATTTTTATCGCTTTTTATCGCTGACCGCCAACCTTCAGCCATACGATCGGCTATATTGTATTTGGAAGTACATTAATTTGTCCGCAAAGCGGTCTAGTCTCATCGCCGCCGATCGCGTCAGCTTCTGAATAAACGTAGTCCGCTGTCAATAACAGCAAGGAAGTGGGGAATCATGTCCAAAATTTTAGTAGTGGACGACGTTAAGAGCGAACTAGAAATTATCTGCCGCATTCTTCAAGATGCCGGATTGGATGTGATGCGGGCAGGTGACGGCGAAGAAGCGATCGCCCTGATCCGCAAAACCCCTCCGGCTTTGGTCGTTTTAGATGTAGTGATGCCACGAATGAACGGGTTTGAAGTGATCAGAGAATTGCGGGGCGATCGCACAACTGCCAAATTGCCCGTAGTATTTTGTACTCATAAAAACACCGAGATCGATAAAGCTTGGGGAACTGATTTAGGGGCCGACGCTTACGTCAGTAAACCCTTTGAACCTCAACAACTCGTCCACATAGTGCAGCGCCTGCTTTCAGCGTAAACCGAATATAAAGCGATCGGCCGCTTCCCAAAAAACATTATACCGACAAACCCCGTTTTTTTTTAATAAACTGGGTTTTTGAATTCCATAAAAGTTTATGTTTAATGATAAAAACCTGCTTATTTGCCCAACCGCGATTTATTTAACGGAAACATTTGAGGCACCCAAAGTGATGCTGAAAAACTCGATGGGCGATCGGCTTTAGGGTCAAAGCAACACTCTAATTTGTAAGCTACACTAGAAACTAAAAATAAGCCATGAAAATAACGGCTCCCCCCGCTGGGGGGAATCAGACAAGTGCAACAAAGCAATTTCTCCTGTTCGGTCAAGGAGGCAGTCTGTTCGGCATAGAATTAGATGCAGTGCGGGAAGTCCTTTCCCTCAAGGAACAACCGATTTCCCTGGTTCCCAATACCCAGCCATTTTTGCTGGGATTAACCAACTTGCGGGGCGAAATCTTAGCAGCGGCAGACTTTGGACTGTTTGTAGGTATTGAGTCGGTTGACACCTACCACCCAAACAGCCGCATCTTAGTGGTAGAAGCGCCCGATCCACGAGACGTGAGATTGTTGTCGAAAATGCGCCTGGGATTAGCCGTCTCCCGCGTCGAAGGAGTTTTACCTCTCAATCCCGATCGCATTGTCTCAGCACTAGATGTCAGTCCCGACCTAGCTCCATTCTTAAAAGGTCTGTACAATTCCGAAGGACGCTTGCTAATGATTGTCGATGTAGAAGCGATCGCCCATTCCGAACGCTGGTAAAAATCAACAATACAGATAAGTCTGCAACGGCTGTGCATCAATAATTTTAACTAACGATCGCCCGCATCCGATTTGCCCATCCTTAATCTTATGATCGAAATTCTCTATACCTGGATCGCAACGACTTTGACTCTGACATTGCCTGACTTTTCCCAATCGGTGGTAATTGGAGCTGCTAATTGCATCATTTGTGTGTGTTACTTTGCCATCGCCTGGATAATCAGCTTAGGTTTGTGGCGAAACCGTCAATTCGGGTTCGACATCTTCGCCACAGCCACAGCAGGCATATTTTGGAGCTGCGCTTTCGGCCACAGCGGCCACGCCGCCGAATACCTAGGGCTGCCCCACTCTCAGGTGGCACAAAGTGTGTTCGATTGGATAACTGTAATGGTGGCGCTCGTTTTTTTGAGTTTGTCCAACCGTTACGGATTCTTAGTAGGTTCCAAGCAAATCTTGAGCTCTAAAAAAGAAACAGAACAAGCACTGAGCGAAACTACCCAGCGATTTCACGCAATCTTCGACCAAGCTTTTCAAGCGATCGCAGTATTAGATCCAGACGGTACTCTGATCGAAGCAAATCAGACAGCGCTAGAATTGGGCGATTTCCAAGCATCAGAAGTGCTGGGGCTGAAATTTTGGCTGACACCAGGGTGGGCATCATCTCCAACCAACCAGCAGCGCCTAAAAACGAACATTAAACAAGTCTCGGCAGGCAAGTTTGTCCGGGAAGAATACGAAATCACCGGCCCCAACAACCATGTGACAGTAATTGATGTGTCCTTTAAGCCGCTGTTAAATGAAACAGGAGAAGTATTTCAAATCCTCGCCGAAGGCCGCGACATTACCCAGCGCAAACAGACAGAAGCGACCTTGCAGCAGCTAACGGCAGAACTAGAGCAGCGAGTGAATGAAAGAACCGAGCAGCTCCTGCAAACTAATGCACAATTGGAACAGGAAATTCGCGATCGCACCACAGTACAAGAGCAATTAAAAGCCTCAGAAAAATTTTTAAACAACATCCTTAACAGCATCCCCGACCCGATTTACGTCAAAGACAAACAGCACCGCTGGTTAATATTAAACGATGCTTTTTGTCAACACCTAGGTCACAGCAGAGAAGAACTAATTGGCAAATCCTACGACCAGTTTTTGCCCAAACAGGAAGCAGAGACATATCGAAAAAAAGACGAATTAGTTTTTTTGACAAATACCAGCACCGAAATCCAAAAAACTATCACAGACCAAGCAGGAAACACCCGCTTTGTCTCCGCCAAAAAATCTACCTTTGTAGATGCCGACGGTAGACAATTTCTCGTTTGCGCGATTAGAGATATCACCAATCGCGTGCAAATGGAAGAACAACTGCGGCAGACACTGGCAGAAGTAGAAAGCTCCCAAAACTTGCTGCGAACAGTCATTGACGCTACGCCAGACTGCATTTTTGTCAAAGATCGAAACTTGCGCTACACCCTAGTCAATGCAGGTTTCGCCGCCGCCTTCGGCAAAACCCAAGCAGAAATTATCGGCAAAGACGACGCAGAAATTGGTATATCGGTCGATCGCATCTTCGCCAACTTCCAGGCCGAAACCGATTCCGAGAACCAAATCCAAAACTTCCGGGCCGGCAACCACCTCGCGCCCGCCTCCAACGACTTAGCCACCTTAGCCGACGGCAAAGTACACACCTTCGACACCCAGAAATTGCCCCTCAAAGATGCAGAAGGCAACATTTTAGGAATGGTCGGCTTCGCGCGCGACATCACACAGCGCCGGAAATCTGAACAAGAACTCTTGCGATTCAAAGCAATTTTAGAAACCACAACAGACTGGGTAGGCATAGCCGACACCCAACAGCGCACCATTTATATCAACCGCGCAGCCAGAGAAATGTTGGGAGTTGGCGAGGACGCCGATTTAACCGGAATCCGCATTTCTGACCTGACATCCCCCAAAAGTATCGACACTCTTGTGAACGTCGGCATCCCCGCAGCTTGCCGGGACGGGGTGTGGAGCGGCGAGACAGTTTGGCAGAGTTTAGACGGCGAAGAAATACCAGTTTCTCAAGTAATTGTTGCCCACAAATCCGAGAATTCAGAAGTTGAATTTATCTCAACGATCGCCCGCAACATTACAGAACGCAAGCGCACAGAAGAAGCCTTGCAGCAGAACTTGCAAATGCTCGATCTTGCCAGCGATGGCTTGATCGTTCGGGATATGGACGGCACCATTAATTATTGGAGTCAGGGAGCCGAACGGATGTACGGCTGGACAAAAAAAGCCGCCCTGGGGAAAGTCACCCATACTCTATTGCACACCATTTATCCCCAGCCTTTAGCCGCTATTTCGGCACAGTTAGAAGAGCAGGATTATTGGGAAGGAGAATTAATTCACACCACCAATTATGATACCAAAATTACCGTATTCAGTCGCTGGAATTTGCAGCGAGACGAACAGGGAAAACCGAAAGCAATTTTAGAAACTAACAACGACATCACGGAGCGCAAGCAAGCAGAAATCGAAAAGCAAAGATTGATTTCGCTAGTAGAAAGTAGCTCTGATTTTATCGGCACGGCTACCCTGGAGGGAGAGGCAACATACCTGAATGTCGCGGGAATGAAACTAGCAGGATTGCCAAATATTGAAGAAGTCAAAAGCAAAAGTATGTATGACTTCTTCTCAGTAGAAAATGGTAAGATTTTCCAAGAAGAAATCGTGCCGGCTACTGTGCGAGACGGTTTTTGGCAGGGTGAATTCCGGTTGAGGAACTTTCAAACCGGCGAAGACTTTCCGGTTGACTTCACCCTATTTACGGTCAAAAACCCAGAAACCGGCGAGCCGATCGGGTTGGCAACAGTTAGTCGCGACATCACCGATCGCAAACGCGCAGAAGAGATGCTGCGCGATCGCGAAAGACTGTTCCGAGCCATTTTTGACCAATCGTTTCAATTAGTGGGGCTGCTCAAACCAGACGGAACCGTTTTGGAAGCCAACCAAACAGCCCTCGACATCGCCGGAATGGAGCGCGAAGACTTCGTAGGAACGCAGTTTACAGATAATTTGTGGTGGCAAATTTCCCCAGAAGCCAAGCAAAAAGTGCAAGCAGCGCTCACAAAAGCCGCCGCCGGCGAGGTTGTCCGCTACGAAGCCGACGTGCTCGTTGCTGGGGGTGCTGTGATAACTGTGGACTTCTCCCTCAAGCCGATCGTAGACGACAGCGGCAAAGTCGTGCTGCTGATTCCCGAAGCTCGCGACATCACCGATCGCAAAGCCCTAGAACGAGAATTAGTTTTGCGTCAAACCCGGTTTGACGCATTTTTCACAGCCGCCCCGGCCTCAATGTTTATTTTTGACGAGCAGTTGCGCTTCGTCCAAGTTAACGAGAAATTAGCGGAAACCACAGGCGTCTCAGTTGCCGAACACCTCGGCAAGACGGTGAGGGAAGTTGTACCCCAAATGGTCGATACCCTACAGCCGATGTTGCAGCAGATTCTCGCCACCAACCAACCGTTTTTAAACGTTGAGGTGTCGGGTACAACCGTCAACGAACCGGGCCTCGTGCGAGATTGGCTGGCGTCATATTTTCCTTTGCCCGGAGCTGACGGCAAACCCATAGGTGTCGGCGGTGTGGCGATCGAAATTACCGATCGCAAAAAAGCAGAAGAAGAGCGCGATCGATTTTTTACCCTTTCCCTAGACTTGGTTTGTATTATAAGTTTTGAAGGCAAATTCAAGCGCATCAATCCCTCTTGGGAAAACACACTCGGCTACAAGGCGCATGAACTCGAAGACAACTATTATATCGATTTAGTCCATCCAGACGATCGCGAATCAACCCGAAAACAAGCGGAAAAATTAGCTAGTGGCGCCGAATTAAAATCTTTTGAAAATCGCTACCGCTGCAAAGACGGTTCCTACAGGTGGCTGTCGTGGAAAGTGCGACCTGTAACCGAACAACAGCTCATGTATGCAGTCGCTCGCGACGTTACTGAAAGCAAACAGGCGATGGTGCAACTGGAAAAAACAACAGCCCAATTAGCCCGTTCTGAAGACCAATTTCGGCAACAAACCAATCTCTTGCAACTGCTAATAAATAGCATTGGCGACGGCATAATTGCTGCCGACGAAAAAGGCAATTTTGTGTTGTTCAATCCCGCCGCCGCAGATATCTTTGGCACGGGTTCGACAGATACTCTTCCCGACGAATGGTCGGCAAGATACGGTTTATTCTTGCCCGATACGGTAACTCCCTATCCCACAGCCGAGATCCCCTTAACACGGGCAATTAGAGGAGAATCTCCTGAGAACGTAGAGGTTTTCACCCGCCACGCAGGGAATCCAGAGGGCCTGTGGGTGAAAATTACCGGCCGGCCGCTCAAAGACGAAACGGGCGCACTCAAAGGCGGCGTAGTCGTTTGCCGCAACGTCACCCAGGAAAGATCGTCCCAGCAGCAAATGCAGCAGTTGGCCGAGACACAGGAACGCTTGCTGCAAGAACTCAAAACGCGGCAAAATGCCCTAGACGAATCGGCGATCGTCAGCGAGACCGATCTGCAAGGCATGATTACCTACGTCAACGACGGATTCATTGAAATCTCCGGTTACAGCATGGGAGAACTCCTGCACCGCAACCACCGCCTCGTCAATTCCGGCTACCATCCCAAATCATTTTTTGAAGAAATGTGGGTGACACTTTCTCGCGGTTTGGTGTGGAAAGGGGAAATCAAAAACCGACGCAAAGATGGCTCGTTTTACTGGGTAGATTCGACGATCTCCCCCATCTTTGATACCAGTGGCACAATAGTCAAATATATCGCCATTCGCTTTGACATTACCGAGCGCAAAGAGGCAGAAGAACGACTAGGAAAATTAGCAGCAGAACGTAAAGCTGAAGCTGATTCTCTGACGCAGCAAGTCCTTAAATTGTTGGGAGAAATTAAAGGCGCGGCTCAAGGCGACTTGACAGTCAGGGCGGAAGTGACTAACGATGTTTTAGGTGCTGTCGCCGACTCTTTCAACTTCTTAATCGGTTCTCTGCGGAAAGTAGTAACGGGAATTCAAACTTTAGCCGAACAGGTAACATCTGCCACCGACGAGTCAATTAACAATACCAGTCAACTCACCCAACAGGCAGAAATTCAAGCAGCAAAAATATCTGCCATCATGCGCGAAATAGAGCGGATTGTGAATTCGATCCGCGACGTGCGAGATGTTTCGGTGCGGGCCGAAACAGTGGCTCAGCAGTCTTCTCAAACGGCTGAAGTCGGCGGTATGGCGGTCGATCGAGCTGTCGAAGGCATTAACGGGCTCCGGTTGACGATCGCCTCTACCTCGAAAATGATGAAACGTTTGGGCGAATCTTCGCAGCAAATTGGCAAAATTGTGACTTCGATTTCTCAACTTGCTTCGCAAACTAATTTATTAGCTCTGAATGCTACTATTGAGGCGGCGCGAGCCGGCGAACAAGGTTTAGGCTTTGCAGTTGTTGCCGAAGAAGTGCGGAAATTAGCAGAAAGATCCGCCGGCGCTACGGAGGAAATCTCGGAAATTGTCGGTACAATTCAAGAAGAAATCAGCCGCGTGATGAAGGCAATGGAATCGGGGACGCTGGAGGTAGTGGAAGGCACTAAGCTAGCAAGCGAAGCTAAAACCCACCTCAATGCCATCATCGAAGTTAGTCGAGAAATGAATGCTTTGGTGCAGAATATTACTATCGCATCTGCCAAGCAAACTGTTTCGGCTGAGGGAATTGCTAACAGTATGCAGCAAGTCAACGAGATTGCGAATACAACTGCACAAAAAGGTGCGGATGTCAAAGCATCTTTGGACGAGCTGTCTGGTTCTCTGGGCCAATTGCAAAAGTCGGTGGCGAATTTCCGCAGTTAGTTATTCGTCATTAGTCATTAGTCATTGGTCATATTAAATCCGGTTAAATACCACAATTCTGTAGGGGCGGGTTCATCAAAAATCTTGAATTATTACCGACAATCTGCATAAACCCGCCCCCTCTCCCAACGCAAAAAGTGCGCTCGCATTTCTGTCGTTGGGGCAAGAAACCGGGTTTCTCCGAAAAATTCGGGTTGAGTACGATAAATCTAGGAAGAAACCCGGTTTCTCCGAAAAATTCGGGTTGAGTACGATAAATCTAGGAAGAAACCCGGTTTCTCCGAAAAATTCGGTTTGAGTACGATAAATCTAGGAAGAAACCCGGTTTCACCAGATTATTTGAGTGGTGCGGGTTGAAATGAACCGGACATAATATAAGAACTGACTAATGACTTATGACTGCTAACTAATGACTAATTTAATATGAATGATGACGATTTAAACGAATTAATAGATGCTTTTACCGCAGAATGCGAAGAGTTTCTTCAGTCAATGGAGACGAACCTGCTGGCGATGGAAGCTGCGGGTTTGAAAGAGCGACAAGCTGCCGTTAAAGAAATGTTTCGGGCGGCTCACTCGATTAAAGGTGCGGGTTCGATGTTGGGCTTTCAAAACGTATCGGCGGCGGCTCACACGCTGGAGGACTGTTTTGTCATTTTGCGCGATCGCACAGACTTGGCGGCCCTGGAACCGACTACTGTGAGTGTTTTGCTGCAGGGGGTGGATGCTCTCAAAAAGATTACGATCGAATCAGTTCAACACTCCGATGTCACAACTCCGGATCAAACGGAAAACTTGGAGGCGATCGCCCAAATTTTCGATCAGTTCCAGGCCAAGTACGGCAAGTCAGAACCGTCGCCAGTCACCGCAGCCAGTCAATCGCCCGCCCAGGAAACCCTGAAACTGATTTTTGAACAGCAAGTGCCGGCACTCTTCAATCGCCTAGAAACCGAGCTTTCCCAAGCTGACGAGGCAGATTTGGCAACAACTGTCACCGCCCTCAAGCAGGTTTACTACCAACTCTCCGGTTTGGCTGGAATGCTGCAATTGCCGGATTTTGGGAAAGTCGCCGCCGCCCTCAGCGCTTTGATCGACTCTCCCGACTTGACTCTACAACGGTTGCAATCCGACGGTTGGACGATCGCCCAAAACTTGCAAACCGCACGCCAACAAATATTGGAAGGAAGGGCGATCGACATCCCCGAAATCTCCCCCTCTCCCACTCTCCCACTCTCCCCCACTCCCACTCCCCCCGAAATCTCCCCCTCCTCCACTCTCCCCGAAATCTCCCCCTCTCTCCCAGTCCCCAACCCGCAAAGGCCGACAATCCGGGTAGACTTAGAACGCTTAACTGAATTGGTGAATCTAGTCGGGGAATTAGTCATCAACCGTACAAATTTAGAACTTCAAGAATCCGAACTGCGGGGCGAAGTCAAGCGCATCCGCCGCAACATCGTAGATTTGAACCAATTCGGCGGTCAGTTGCGAGAAGAATACGACAGACTGAGCTTTGCAGAGTGGAGAGGGGGAAACGGGAACTCTGGATTGGGAAAACTTGCAGCCGCAGAAACAGAATTCCCCATGATTGCTAACGGCAAATCCTCTCCGGCCCATGCTCACTTCGATATCTTAGAGATGGATCGTTATACAGAGTTCCACTCGACAGCCGCCGAAGTCATCGAAACTGCCCAAGCAATTTCTCAATCCGCCACCAAATTAGACACCTTAGCCATGAAATTCGAGCGCAGTACCGACCAACTGCGCCGCATTACCGAACAACTACGCAGCCGCGTCATGCAGTTGCGAGTCGTGAGTTTCAGTCGCGCCGTCGATCACTTGCCCAGAGCCCTGCGGGAGATGTGTATCACATACGATAAAGATGTCAACCTGCTGCTAGTGGGAAGAGATACCAAAATAGACGAAAGTTTGCTCGATGCTTTGCGCGATCCCTTAATACACTTAGTGAGAAACGCTTTCGACCACGGCATCGAAATTCCCGAAGTTCGGAAAGCAAGCGGCAAGCCGGCCAGCGGTCAAATAGAAATAGAAGCCCGCCACCAGGGCGGTCAAACTATTATTACTGTCGCCGATGACGGCAAAGGCATTGACCCGGAAATGATTCGCCGTAAAATTGTCACAAAGGGTTTGGCTACGGAGGAACAAGCTCAAGAATTTTCCATTGCCGAACTCTACGATTTTCTGTTTTGGCCGGGTTTCAGCACTACAGAAGGGGTCAGCGACCTTTCGGGGCGGGGAGTCGGGCTCGACGTGGTGCGAACAAATTTGCGGACTGTGCGGGGGACTGTGAAGGTAGACTCTCGCCTGGGAAAAGGTACGAGTTTTATCATTAAACTGCCGCTGCTGCTGTCGATTACTGATGCTTTGATGGTGAAGACAGATCACAATAAAATAGCAGTGCCGCTGGATGCAGTCGAGGAAATTCTGCACATTAAAGCCTCGGAAGTTCACATTGCGGGCAATCAGCCGATGCTTTGGTGGCGGGAGGAATTTATTCGTTTGGTGAGAATGCAAGATTTGCTCGAATACAGCGTCCTCCCGCCGGATGCCCCCTCTCCTGACCCTTTGACCCAAGAGGAAATTCCTGTCCTGGTTTTGGCTTCTACCGAAGGAATGCTGGCGGTGGCCGTGGAACGGCTGATCGGTCAGCAGGAAATTGTGGTTAAACCTTTGCCACCTCCTCTATCCAAGCCTCGCGGCGTTTTGGGGACTACGATTTTGGGGGACGGGCGCGTGGTGAATATTCTGGATGTGGACGATTTGGTGGGCCAACCTGTGGTAAATAGTTCGATCGCCGCTGTCTCCGGTAAAGTGCAGGAGATGCCGGCGAGTGCGAGTCGGTCACCGCAGATTTTGGTAGTGGATGATTCCTATACAATTCGCCAGTTGTTGTCTCTGACGCTGACTCGTGCTCGCTACCGGGTGGTACAGGCGAAAGACGGCGTGGATGCCCTGGAAAAGTTGCAAAATGGTCTTGATTGCAGTTTGGCGATCGTGGATATTGAAATGCCTCGGATGGATGGATTTGAATTGTTGCGATCGATCAGATCGACCCAGCGGTTTGCTAAGATTCCCGTAGCCATGCTGACATCCCGTAGCGGGGCAAAACATCGGCAAATGGCAATGGAATTAGGCGCAAATCAATACTTCACTAAACCTTACAGCGAAGCCCAACTTTTACAAGCTATCCCCAAATTAATCCACCACTCAATCATTTAATCCAAAATCTCAAATTTTCCATCAAATAATCCCTAATCTCCAACAAAAATTAGCTCAAAAGTAATTGATTACGCTAATTATAGTGGAAAGCTACGCAGCCGACTCACCTACTAAAATCCAATAATCTTCTATTTAAAACCTAATATCTATTCCGGTTGTATCGGAAGGAGTTAACCGCAGAGGACGCAGAGGATACAGAGAAAGGGAAGAGAGAGATGAATAATTTAGATGCCAAGGGAGTTGATATAAAATCAATTATCTTCAATCTAAAATCCAATAATCTTCAATCTAAAATCTAAAATCTAAAATCGAATGACTCACGCCAATTACAATCGCCGCTTTCGGAGCAAGAAACAAGCCACTGTTAGAATTGCTCCTCATAAGTTTGTTTCCTTTGAACTAGGAAATATTTACTATGCTGTTCCTATTGAGCGAGTGGAACGCATTGTTAAAAACTTTAATGCCTACGGTCTTTTACCTAACGGTAATAGTTTACTGCGGCATCAAGAAGAACTGATTACCATAATTAATTTATCCACAATATTTCCCAGCAGTCCGAGCATGGCTGACTGCAAATACCTGATTATTTGTACCTTAAATAAAAGCGATCGCTTGGGGATTCCCCTTCCTGATATGCCAAAAATTTTGGAAATTACCGAAGAAAGTTTCTGCGAGATTCCCGAATTGTACCGTCAACAGCAACTGCCTCCGGTAATAGAAAAGTTAATTCGCGCACCTGATGGTTCCGAAGTTTTTTATCTGAATTTCGATTTATTTAGCGAAATGTAGGGAATTCACTTTTCGAGGTATTATACCATATAAATGGTATTTTGGCAAACAAAAAGTTATAGATTTATGAAAAAACTCACAATAATGTCGATCGCCCTACTAATTTTTGCAGGAACTCTCGAACTGCCGAAGGTGGGGCTGCAACTAAGTGCGATCGGGCAAATAGAAACACCGCAACCAATCCCAACACCGCAACAAATCCCAACACCCCAACCAATCCCAACACCCCAACCACAAACACCCCAACAAATCCAAACACCCCAACAAATCCAAACACCCCCAATCCAAACACCCCAACCAAAAGCAAACGACCCCAAAAAGCTCGGCTACGTCTCCCCACAATTTGCCGAAAATTTCTCCCAGCAACAAATCGACCAAATCAACGCCAACGTCGAAACGCTGCTGCTAACTCAAAGCTGCTCCCGCTGCGACCTCCGAGCCGTAAAATTAGTTAACCTTAACTTAAAAAATCCCATCCTGACAGGCTCTGATTTATCAGATGCCAACCTCAGCGGTAGTCGGTTCGAGATATCAGATTTTGTCAACACCAATCTAGCTCGCACAAACTTAAGCGGAGCCGAATTAGTAGGAGCGAGAATCAGCAACGCTAACCTCAGAAAAGCTAACTTGACAAAGACAAATCTAGATGGTGCAGACTTGCGATTTTCCGACTTGAGAGATGCCAATCTTTCCGGGGCCAACCTCCGCAATGCTAATATAGATGGCGCTACTATCGATCGAGCAAGTATGGCCGGCACCACAATGCCAGACGGCAGAAAAAATCAATAATCATAGAGGTAGTCTTATGTCGCCGATTAAACAACGCCTTCTCGAAGCGATCGAACGGACTCCTGAGCCACTTTTAGAGCAAACGCTGGCATTTCTGGAATTTTTGACCAGTCGGACACAATCCGCGATCGCCCCAGACTTCGACTCAGATTTTGACTCAGATACCGACTCCAACGATCGAATCCTCGCCGATCTCAAAGCCTCCCTCCACCAAGCCAAAGCGGGACAAACCTTTCCCATATCGGAACTCTGGGACGGTATCAATGTCTGATATGTCTGTCCAAGTCACATTCACGGTACTCTTCAAACGTCGCCTCAAAGGACTCGCTAAAAAGTATCGCCAAATCAAACCGATATTCAGCCAGTCCTTGATGAGCTTATCCAAGGAAACTTCATAGGAAACCAGATTACAGGGACTCAATACACCGTTTACAAAGTCCGGGCTAAAAACAGTGATTCCCAAGTTGGTAAGAGCGGCGGTTATCGCTTGATTTATCAAGTTGAATCACCGACTCAAGTTGTTTTACACCTGATTTACTCGAAATCAGAACAAGCAAATGTCTTCGCCGAGGAAATCCAAACTGCGATCGCAGAATACCAAGCGAACCCAGGCGAATAAGCCATTTTTCAAATCTAAACGCTTGCCCTTCTTGCTCTTTGAGGCGCTCGCTGTCACAGGCAAAATCCGTGTCGTGCCTTCCTTCAATTCTATTCAAACAGCCAAAAACCTTTGAATCACCTCATCACTTAACTCGCTAGTGCTTCCAGAAGCCACAATCCCCCCTTTTTGCATAGCATAATACCAGTCAGCCTGCCGCACAAAATGCAAATGTTGCTCCACCAACAAAACAGAAATTCCCCTAGTCGCAACCACACGGCGC
This sequence comes from Microcoleus sp. M2_D5, assembly GCF_036701935.1. Taxonomy (NCBI): domain Bacteria; kingdom Bacillati; phylum Cyanobacteriota; class Cyanophyceae; order Oscillatoriales; family Microcoleaceae; genus Microcoleus; species Microcoleus sp. M2_D5. Next base: position 20,075 of record NZ_JAUBRP010000044.1, read on the forward strand.
ACCGCAGCTTCAATATCTAAAATAATCGACGGCTGAATCCCCTCCGTAGGCTCATCCAAAACCAGCAACTGCGGCTCACCCATCAAAGCCCTAGCAATAGCTAACTGCTGCTGCTGTCCCCCGCTCAAATCACCTCCCAGGCGATCGAGCATAGTTTTCAAAACCGGAAATAACTCAAAAATTTCATCAGGAACTTCAGGATTTTTGATTTTGGTTGGTTTCGCTTCCAAACCTAACAATAAATTTTCCTTCACCGTCAAACGGGGAATGATTTCGCGCCCTTGAGGCACGTAACCAATTCCCAATCTAGCCCGCTGGTGAGTCAACTTAGAAGCAATAGATTCTCCACCAAAAGCAATAGTGCCACTGCGCGGTTGCAGCAACCCCATAATCGTTTTTAGCATAGTAGTTTTGCCCACACCATTGCGGCCGAGCAAGCAAACCATTTGCCCAGCATTTACGCTTAAATCGACATCGCGCAAAATGTGACTTTCGCCGTAATAAACATTCAAATTAGAAACTTGCAGCATATTCTTTAGATTGGTAATGGATAATTGGTAATTGGCAATCGGTAATTGGTAATTGGCCTCGTGTCCGTTGAATTACCCGCGCTCAAATTTGGTCGCTGGGGCGGGTTTCTGTAGATAGTCGGTGAGGATGAAAGATTGTTGGTTAACCCGCCCCTACAAATCTTGTGGTTAATTTACCAAAGATGATACGTCAACTGTCAACTGTCAACTGTCAACTGTCAGGTTTTCCCAAATATACCTCAATTACTCGATCGTCATTTTGCACCTCATCCATAGTCCCCTCGCACAAAACCGAACCCTGATGCAACACCGTAACCTGCCGCGCAATTTGCCGCACAAACTCCATATCGTGTTCGATTACCAACACCGAATGACTTTCTGCCAGCGAAATCAACAACTCTCCAGTTAACATCGTTTCCTCATCCGTCAAACCAGCCACAGGTTCATCTACCAACAACAAATCAGGAGATTGAGCCACCAACATTCCAATTTCCAACCATTGCTTTTCCCCGTGAGAAAGCAAACCCGCCGAAATATCAGCCTTAGCAACTAAACCAATTGTTTCTAACAAACCGGAAACCGTGCGTTTTTCAGCAGCAGAAGCAGGCTGAAACAAAGTCGAAAAAACATTTTTATGGCGGCTGCAAGACAATTCCAAATTTTCGCGTGGCGTTAAATTCAAGTAAACTCGCGGCGTCTGAAACTTGCGGCCAATTCCCAAGCGCGAAATCCTATCTTCCGACAACTTGCGTAAATTTTGTCCCTTAAATAACACCCTGCCCTCTGTCGGCTGCACCTTCCCGGTAATTGAATCGAGAAAAGTTGTTTTTCCCGCACCGTTGGGGCCAATTATAACTCGCAGTTCGCCCGCATCCATACTGAAATTTAAACCGTTGATGGCTTTAAAACCATCAAAACTCACAGTCAAGTTTTCTATTTCTAATACTTTGCCATTCATAGGTGATTTTTCCGGGTAGGGTGCGTCAGTTAAAAGTCTCTGGGTAAGCCGGAAAATCTGTGGGCTGACGCACCTGACAGCGCTGATTTTCTCTGAGAAGGTGCGTCAGTTAAAAGTCTCTGGGTAAGCCAAGAAATCTGCGGGCTGACGCACCCTACACAACCACATAAATGCTTATTTTACTCTAAACTAAAACTGCTAGAACTGCTCGACACAGGAGGTGGAGAAGCAGCCATAATTCGCTCAGCTAACTTCGAGAGCGGCAAACTTTGTACATATACTTTACCAGGCCCAGTCATCTTTGCCAAAAATAAGCCTTCGCCGCCAAATAAAGCATTTTTAAACCCGCCAACAAACTGAATATCGTAATCTACAGTCGGCGCAAAAGCTACCAAACAACCGGTGTCTACTCGCAGCACTTCGCCAACTCCCAAATTTTTCTCAATAATTGTTCCTCCCGCATGAACAAAAGCTAGCCCGTCACCCTGCAATTTTTGCAGAATAAAACCTTCTCCGCCAAAGAAACCGGCACCTAGCCGCTTGGTGAAAGCTACCTCAATTTCAATGCCGTTAGCCGCACAGAGAAATGAGTCTTTTTGACACAAAAATTTACCGCCAAGTTGGCCTAAATCGAGGGGAATTACTTTACCCGGATAGGGGGCGGCAAAAGCGACGCGGGCCTTGCGATTTCCGGCGTTGACAAAGGTGGTAATGAAAAAACCCTCTCCTGTCAGCATTCGTTTGAAACCTTGAAATAAGCCACCGCCTGTGGATGTTTGCATTTGGATGTCGCCTTCCATGTATGTCATGGTTCCAGCTTCAGCCCTGACGCCTTCTTTGGGGTCGAGTTCAATCTCGATGAGTTGCAAATCGTCGCCGTAGATTTTGTAGTCAATAATATCTGCCATATGTTTTTCCTCAAGTTAAAGAATGAAGCTGCTTGCTACTGATACCATTTTTCTAAAATCGTGCAACACTCGAAGACCCCCCTAGCCCCCCCGCTGTATTGCGGGGGGGACAAGAATACTGTTGCATTCTTTTTTTTAATTGGCATGATATCTAAGGATCGTGAATTAAATAATTTGCATAAGCCTGTGGGATGGGCGTCTCGCCCGTCTATAAGGGACGGGCGAGACGCCCATCCCACAAGAACAATTAAAATTGCAGGTTATTTAATTCTCATTCCTAAGTAGGTGGACATATATCTTGCGTATCCTCAGAGAAAAACGCGGCTTTTCCCAAGTCTATGGCGATTGCATCGTTTGTCTCTTACAAATGAAATTTATTTATGTCCGTCTACTTATATATACACGATATTTTTGCACTCAATGTTCAAGTTCTTCTTTTTCGAGCTGCACTTGGGGGTCTTGTTCCAGGCTGGGGTAAGTAGATACGTACTTCGGTTTTCTGAACAAGCTGCGGATTTGGTCGAAACTTTGATCTTGCAGCCAGCCGACTAAGCCGTCGGGCAGGACTGTGACTACTATGAGGAATAGCGCACCTTGGAAAAATAGCCACACTTCGGGAAATTGTTCGCTCAAAAAACTCTTGCCAAAGTTGACTAGCAGCGCTCCCAATATTGCTCCAGATAATGTGGCGCGGCCTCCGACGGCGACCCAGATTACCATTTCAATTGAAAAGGCAATATCCATTGCTTTTGGCGAAATGATTCCGGTTTGTACGGTAAATAATGCGCCTGCAATCCCGGCTAAACCTGCGGAAATTGCAAAGACTAAAACTTTATATCCTGTGGGATTGTAACCTGAGAAACGCAGGCGCACTTCGTCGTCGCGAATTGCTACTAGCAGGCGGCCGAAACGCCCGCTGGTCAGCCACCGACAGAGGGCGTAACTTGCTGTTAGAAATAGTATGGTGAGAATGTAGAAAATATATTGAGTATCTCGGTCATTGACTGTGGCTCCGAACAAGGTTTTAAAGTCGGTGAGTCCGTTGGTGCCGTTAATCAGTTTTTGCTGACCGTTAAAGAAGTTGAAAAATACAATGGTTGCTGCTTGGGTGAGAATTGAAAAGTAAACGCCTCGAATCCGATTGCGGAATACTAAATAACCTAAAAGTGCGCCCAAGATGGCGGGGATGAGAACTACTGCTAATGCTGAGAAGGGAAATGAATAAAATGGTTGCCAAAACCAGGGGAGTTCGGTAACGCCGTAGAGGTTCATAAATTCTGGCAATTGACTGCTGGCGGTTGGGGGAATTTGCAGTTTTAGGTGCATGGCGAAGGCGTAGCCGCCGATCGCAAAAAACACCCCATGCCCTAAACTCAGTAAACCCGTGTATCCCCAAATTAAGTCTATGCCGAGGGCTGCAATTGCTAGTGCTAAAAATCGCCCTAATTGATTGAGCCGAACGTCGGGGAGTATTCCTGGGAGGAGTAAGATGAATGTGAGGGCGATCGCGCTGACAATTGCCGCTTCTTTTACCCAGGGTTTTTGATGTTTTTTCTGCATTTTTCGCTACACTCGCAGTTGTAATTTTTAATTTTCTACCGTCCGCCCTTTTTGCGGGAAAATCCCTCCCGGCTTCACTTGCAGAAAAGCCATAATTAAGGCGAATACCATTACTTTTGCCATGCTGGTTGTGGCGAAAAATGTGAAGAAGTCGGCTAAAGGCTTGATAGGAGCGAACATTAATGCTAAGGTTCCAGAACCGATCAGGTAATTTGCAGTGCCGATCGCGATCGCAGCAACTACACTCCCCACAATCTTGCCGACACCGCCCACAACCACCACCATAAAAGTATCGACTATATAATTTTGTCCGGTATTTGACCCTACCGAACCGATCAAACTGATCGCACACCCAGCGACACCAGCCAGCCCCGAACCCAAAGCAAAAGTCAGCGCGTCTACTTGTTCGGTAGGAATTCCCAAACACGCACTCATGCTGCGATTTTGCGTCACGGATCTAATCCGCAATCCCCACACAGACTTTTGCAAAAATAGGTAAATTCCCGCCAAACAAATTCCTGTCAGCACAATAATAAAAATTCTGGCGTAGGGCAACTGAAAATTGCCCAGGGGTATGCCGCCGCGCAACCATTGCGGTGCAGTCACGTCCACATTTTGAGCGCCAAACCAAGGTTGAGTTACTGCCAGTTTGTAAGTTTGCCCTAAAAAGGTGCTCACCGCCCAGGAAATACCCAAAGATAAAGGCAAAATTATGGCGATAATTTTGCTGCGAATGCGATCGAAATCCAGGCGAGATTTCAGCAACCGCAAACCGCCAAAAAACAGCAAACAAAACACCGCAATCCCAATTACCAACACCCAACTCACGCTGCGGACAAACTGCTGCAAAATTAAACTTACGCCCCAAGTTGCCAGCAGAGTTTCTAGCGGCCGCCCGTAAAGATAGCGAATCACTCCGCGTTCCAGAATCAATCCTACAAGTGCAGCTACTAAAAAAGCTAGGGGAATTGCAAATAAAATGTAGGTTTCAAAAGCAAATCCTCCGATACCTTTGAAGACATTTTGCACTACGAAAGTTGTATAAGCCCCCAGCATCATCAACTCGCCGTGAGCCATATTAATTACGCCCATCAGCCCGAAAATAATCGCTAGTCCCAGGGCTGCAATTAGTAAAACAGCGCCGATGCTAAGGCCGTTAAATAAACCATCTAATATCGCCAATTGTGTTACTCCTACTTTGCTCAAATATTTGGTGTAGGGACTGGTTTTTTTTGACTTATAGTCCCAGACAAAGAAACCGGGTTTTTTTTGCGAAAATACTGCTTGATAGTCTTTAATCCCAAAAAACCCGGTTTCTTTAGTCAGTGCCTAATTCCTAATTTATTTGATGGTACTCAAATAAGTTGAAAACCCACCACCCCTCACTTGGGCGCAATTACATATCTGCTATCAAACTTTGAATTTGCCACCTTTTGCGGGGTCTGACCAATCGCAAGCAAAGCCTTTTGTTTCAGCAACAAATTGATTCCAAGGCACCGGCTTCACTGCTTCTGGCGTAGCAAAAGCTATGTTAAACAAACCGTCGTCTCTAACTTCGCCCAAGCGCACAAATTTAGAAAGGTGATGGTTAACATCCATTGTTACTGTGCCCCCCGGCGCGTCAAAGGTTTGACCCAAAGCTGCTGCGCGCACTTTTTCCAAATCGTCGGCTGTCCCTGCTTTTTCGACAGCTTGCTTCCAGAGGTAAACCATGATGTAAGCTGCTTCCATCGGGTCGTTAGTCACTCTATCTTTGCCGTATTTTGCCTTGAAAGCTTCCACAAATTTTGTATTTGCTGGAGATTCGACAGTCATGAAGTAATTCCAGGCGGCGTAATGGCCTTTAAGATATTCTACGCCGATCGCCTTTACTTCTTCTTCTGCAATACTGACCGACATTGACGGATATTTGTCCGGGCCCAAACCTGCACCCTGCAACTGTTTGAAGAATGCTACGTTGCTGTCGCCGTTGAGGGAATTAAAAATGACGCCGCCGTCTGGCAAAGCTGCCTTAATTTTACTAATAATTGGCGTGACTTCTGTCCCACCCAACGGAATGTAATCTTCCCCAACTAATTCGCCACCTTTGGCTGCTAGCTGTGCCTTGATAATGGTATTTGCCGTGCGGGGAAAAACGTAGTCAGACCCGACTAAGAAGAATTTTTTGCCTTTATTTTCTAGCAGCCAGTCCACTGCGGGTTCGATTTGTTGGTTCGGGGCAGCCCCAGTATAAAAGATATTTTTGGAACACTCTTGACCCTCGTATTGTACGGGATACCAGAGCATATGATTTTTTTCTTCAAATACTGGCAATACTGCTTTGCGACTAGCAGAAGTCCAGCAGCCGAAGACGGTGACAACTTTATCTTGGTCGATCAATTTTTTGGCTTTTTCGGCAAAAGTCGGCCAGTCTGAGTTGCCGTCTTCTATTACTGCTTCGATTTGTTTTCCGAGGACGCCCCCAGCTTTATTGATTTCTTCGATCGCTAATTGTTCGGCATCGACAACGCTTTTTTCGCTGATTGACATCGTGCCGCTCAAGGAATGCAAAATTCCTACTTTGATCGTGTTTCCGCCACCGGCTGCTGCTGGTGTAGTTCCTGTTGATGTGGGAGAAGCGGCGGGAGTTGCTGTTGGAGTTGGAGTTCTACAAGCTTTGAGAAATAAACTTGATGTTAGGGTAGCAGAACTGTATAAAATAAATTTCCGCCGATCGAATCGCTTTGTCATTTTTTCTTGTTACTCTCGAATAGATGAGTCAGATGATTGAGAATAATAACACATAGCGACTTGATATTAAGACTCGCTTCAGCAGACTGTTGTATTTTTAGCTACAAAACTTATTGTTTTTGACAAAATGAATGTTTTCTGGGGATTCAGTGCAACTGCGCCAGAAACCGGGCTGATACCATTTTAGATTTGAGATTTTAGATTTTAGATTGACCGATCGCATCATGGTGGGGATCGCGGGCTTACCGGATTTTTTGGGGAAACCGGGTTTAGACACCAAAATACGTCTTTTCAGCAATTAGTGTGTAATTAGAAACGCGGTTTCTTTACAGAAATTATCTTATTGATGCTACCAGTTAGGCAGCCACCGGGTCGATCGCACACTCATAGAAAGCGGGTTTCTCGCTCTCGACAGGTTCTTGATGCTAAAACTTAGGCAGCAAGCGAGTCGATCGCATAAAATAGGTGAGTATCAAAGCAGGTGACGATCGCACTTCGCTTTGAGCACGATCGTCACCTGTAGAAATGCCCCTGATTTATGGAGAATAGCGGACTCGAACCGCTGGCCTCTGCGGTGCGATCGCAGCGCTCTACCAACTGAGCTAATTCCCCTGATTGAGTTTTAATTTAGCATTTTAGATGCGAGATTGCCGAGTCTAAAAGGCTTACAGGTTTTGCTTGCTCTCACGTTCGCAGACCGTCACTTACACTAGCACGTAACTGCTAAAAAGGTCAAGTGTTTTCCGCAGCAGGCTCAGTGGGGGCGATCGAGCAAAATGCCGCCACTCTATCCAACTCTAAATCAGCAAAATAGTCCACCGTCCAATTAGCTTGGCGCTGAATCATGTGAAACGGGTAAGTGTGAGTCACCCCCGCAACCTGAATCCCCGCTTTTTTCGCCGCTTCAATCCCCGCAAAAGTATCTTCTACCGCCAAACACTCGATGGGTTGCAGGTTAAAGTCGGGATATTTCTGGTTGAGAAGTTCCACAGCCAATAGATAGCCGTCGGGTGCTGGTTTGCTTGCCGTCAAGTCATCGCCTGCAACAATTAACTCAAAGTTTGCTGCCAAACCGGCCCGATCTAACACCAATTCTATATCCGATCGCAGTGCCCCGCTAACTACGGCCATTTTCAGTCCGGCGGGCCGAATTTTATCAATAAATTCTGCCAAACCCGGATAAATCGGCAGTTTCTCCAAAGTATCTATTTGAGCTTTGTAAGCTTGGGCCTTGCGCTGCAGCAGTCGATCGAGATATGTTTCTGTTAGATATCGTCCCCGGCGCTTGAGCAGTTCGGTAATGCAAGCGCGATCGCTCCTTCCCAAACAAATTTCTCGAAACTCCCCACGTTTGAGCTGGAGATTTTCATCGAGCATCAATTGTGCGATTATTTTCTCGTGAATTGGCTCGTCATTAACAATTACGCCATTAAAATCAAATAAAACTGCTTTTAGAGTCATTAGTCATTAGTCATTAATCATCAGTCATTAGCAAGTTAGTAGGGGCGGGTTTTACCAACCATCTCAACCTAAAACTAACCATCTATGAAACCCGCCCCCAAAGGGCGAAAAATACACCTCAACAATAAGTCAAGCCGGAGCTGGAATGCCCGGTAAATCGCCATCAAAATCAGGAGTTCGATCGCCCCAATTCCACCCCCTCGCCACCTTAGCCTGTTCCAAATCTTCCCCCGGCAAAGGTTTCACGCCCTGCGTCACCTGATTCACCCACCAGTGTTCGTGAGTTTGCACCGCCGCGAATCCAGCCGCCCCCGCCCAAGCATCGAGGCTGCCAGCCGCGTAAGACTTAATATAAGGCTCTTCAAAGATATCAGTCAGCCACTCTGTTTGCCGCAAAGTTTTTTGATTTCCGTCCAAAATTGCCACTTGTCCCCCAACCTTCAGCAGTCGGAAGCTTTCTCGCAAAATTGCCCGCGATACAGCAGGTGGCGTCTCGTGAAACAGCAAGGAAGCTGCGACTAAATCGAAGCTGGCATCGCCAAAAGCAACGCTTTCGGCATTTCCGTGCAACCACTGGATATTTAAGCCGGCTTTTTGCGCTTTCATGTCGGCAACTACCAGCATATAAGGCGACAAGTCCAGCCCAACTACTTCCGCTTCGGGAAAAGCCTGCTTGAGCATGAGCGTTGTCGAACCGGTGCCGCATCCCAAATCGATGATTCGGCGCGGTTTCACCCGCACAGCGTCAATTAAGCCTTGCCTGACGACTGTTTCGTGGGGAGGCAAAACATATTGCGTGATGGGATCGTAGGAAACGGCGGCACTGGGGTTGAGGTAGCCGCGTTTAATGCCGTGAAAGTTTTGGCTGCTGTAATATTCGGGATAAACTAAGTTGGGTTGTCGGTAGCGATCGCCCGCTGTTTCCCAGTCGATACCTTCGTAGAGTCGTTTCAGTGCTTCTTCGTCGATCGCCAGTCGCATCAGGGGCGACAAAAAGCGCTCGAAAATTGTATCCTTGCCAACAGCCATAAAACACCTTTAACAAAAACTCTTCTAATTTTAGCCAACGGGCGTAAATTTAGCATTTATTAAAACTGTTGAGTTCCTCTTCCCTCTTCCTTCTATCCCTTACCTCCGTTAAAACGTTACAAAATCTGCGGGTTTCCTTTCCCACTTCCTACTTGTACGAGTTTAAACAAGGCAACTGTAGACAAGCTATAAACTCTTATTTTATCAGTCCTTCCCAAATCTAAAATCTAAAATCTAAAATCTAAAATCGTTTTACTTTCCGTTACTAATAGGAATTTTAACCAAAAATTCCGTTCCTCCCCCCGGAGGTTTAGCAATTGTGATGCTACCACCATGTCCATCTACTACAATTTTGTAGCTAATTGCTAACCCCAAACCCGTGCCTTTACCCACATCTTTAGTAGTAAAAAATGGGTTAAAAATTTGATCTTTAACGCTGTCGGGAATGCCGGGGCCGTTGTCGGCGATCGCCACTTTCAGAAATTTACCGCCATTTTCGCGAACTACTCCCGTGGAAATTGTAATAATTTTATCCAGGCGATCGATCTCGTTCAAGGCATCGATCGCATTGCTCAGCAAGTTCATAAACACCTGATTTAGCTGAGACGGGTAGCACTCGACTGAAGGCACTTTTCCGTATTTCTTGACTGTATAAATTCTATTTTTGAGGCTGTTGGAGAGCAGCAGCAAAGTATTTTCTATACCTTCGTGAATGTCCGCCAGCTTTTTGTCAGATTCATCCAGGCGAGAAAAGTTCCGCAAAGAAAGAACTATGCTGCGAATGCGTTCGCTTCCTATTTTCATAGAATTCAATATATGCGGCAAATCCTCCTCGATAAATTCTAACTCGATTTCTTCGATAAAATCGGCGATTTCCCGGGGAACCTCTGGGAAGGCTTCTTTGTATAAACTCACCAACTCTAATAAATCTTTAGTATATTTGCTGGTGTGAGGCAAATTAGCCGAAATAAAGTTAACGGGGTTGTTGATTTCGTGCGCTATCCCGGCCACCATTTGACCTAGGGATGACATCTTTTCGCTCTGCACTAAATGAGTTTGAGTTTTTTTTAGTTCATTTAAGGCACTATTAAGCAGTTTTACTTGGTCTTGGGTTTGGCTGTAAAGGTGAGCTTGAGTAATTGCGATAGCCAATTGGTCTGCTACAGCTTTTAACAGTTGGATTTCCTCCCGGCTCCACAGCCAATGAGTAGCGTGGCTGCAAATTAAATAACCCTGCGGCTGGTTCTGAGTCTGGACAGGTACAGCTAAATAGCTATTAGCTTTAAGTTCCGGCGGTTGAGTTACACCCTTCGCCCAAGTGTCGCTCGAAAGAATAATTGGTTCGCCTTGACCGCTCCGTACTAACACATTTTCTATAAAGTAAGACTCAAACTTTAGGGTTTGTGTCGGACAATCAGATTGGCAATATTCCCACAGGATTTGTAACGTTTTTTCTTGTGGTTTGTACCAACCAAAAGCCGCACGTTCTAGATGCAGCAAACTTACTATTTCTTCGACTGTACTTTGCACAATCTTGTCTAATTCTAGAGAAGCGCGAATGCGTCCAGCAATCCGGTTGAGCATGGCTTCTCGCTCCGCTTGAGCGCGATTGTTTTCGGAGGAGTAAATTAGCCAAATGGCTGCTAGCATTGCCGGAATTAGCAGTCCGGCGACTACGGATGTCAGCAAATTTAATGCTTGCAGTTGGGATTCAATATTTTCGCGGGGAATTACTAAAGCCATCGACCAGTTAACTTCCTTGAGGGGAGCATAGGCTACATACACCCATTTGTTATCTATTTTTACCAGTTCGATGTTCGTCTGGCGGTCGATCATCTGCCGCGCAATTGTGGAGAGAGCGGGGTCTTTTGACTGTAAAAAGCTTGGGGCCTCCCGGTCGATATTTCCGATTAATTTATTGTTGGGATGAACAATTGGCACTCCTTGTGAATTGAGAGCAAAAGCATAACTGTCGGAACCGTACAGCAAGCTGTTAGCGACCGATGTTACTCGGTCTAATTTAATGCTGCCCGATAGGACTCCAATTACTTGATTTGGAGCGGGAGGTAAGGCCCAAATAGGAGCTGAAATAATAATCGTAGAAACTTTTGTACTGCGGCCGATCAGCGGGTCGGAAACGTTGAGATGTCCGGCCATTGCTTTTTTAAAGTGTTGGCGGTCTTTACTGTTCGCGCGGTTGCCTAGAGTATTGATAAATGAGCCGTCGGGTTGAATTAATGACAGGATGAAATACTCTTTTAACCTGTATATTTCTCCTTGCAACCGGGGTTCGACTAATTGCCAATTGAGAGTGCCAACCGTAGGATCGTAAGCAATGGTTTCTATTTCTGCTTTGCGGCTGCTTAGCCAGCGGTCGATTTCATCGGTGCCTTTTTCTAGTTTTAATAGTGCTATTTGCTTTAAATTGTCGAGAATTAGTCCGCGCACAAAAAAATAGCTGATGCAAGCAGTTGTGCTAATCGTTAAAGCTGTGGTACCCAGAATTAGCAGGGTCAGCAAATGGCGGCGCTGCCGTCTGTGTTGCCAAAGACTGTGCGCTTGCTGCCACTGCGATTGAGCAGAATTGCTGATGTTATCCAAAAAGTGGCGCAACTTTTTGGTTTGGTGTGGCGGCGGCGCAGAGACAGAGCCGGCTTGATTTGCTGGGTTTTGCATCATCAAATGTTCCCTCAGAGTCAACTTGATCAAACGGTCTTCGTCATTCGGCAGAATTAATATCAGGTAAGTAGTTAGATCGGTTTAAGAAAAGAATGCAACTGTAGCCAAGATCCACACCCTGGTAGTCATCAGTCATTCCCAATCTAAAATCTACAATCTAAAATCTAAAATCTAAAATGGTATGACTTGCAGTCCTGACTGCAAACAATTATTATTCCGATCGCACCCTCGCCTTCTATTTTGGCATCAGCTTTATATTTTGACCTTCGGTTTACCTAATTGAGGTAACTGCTTTACGATATCTTTAATATCTATCTCGTTTGTATAACAAAATAATTGTAAATAACACAGAGAAAATACGGAGTTTTTTAAATTAGCAATGTATTATAATTTAAGGGTAAATACATATTGACAATTTTACTAATTTGCGCTGTAGGTTCAAGGGGAAATTTTTTCATCTAAAGCTTTTTTTGCCAAGCGGGTTGCATAAACGGTGAGGGCGATCGTTGCTACCAAACCAATCCCGTAGAGAACCCACTCAGCAGCAGTGCGCGATCGCCCGCTAGATCCGAGTGCAGCCAAACTCCCGGCCAGGGAACCGATATAAACATACATGACTGTTCCGGGAATCATGCCGATCCAAGATGCCAAAAAATAATCTTTTAGAGATACCTGCGTGACTCCAAAAGCATAGTTAAGCAAATTAAACGGAAAAATGGGAGAAAGTCGCGTCAGCAGCACAATTTTCCATCCTTCAGAAGCAACTGCGGAGTCGATCGCCTGAAATTTTTGATTGCCCTCTATCTGCTTGGAAACCCAGTCGCGAGTTAAATACCGCCCTACCAAAAAAGCGCAAGTTGCGCCTAAAACCGAGCCGATGGAAACACAAACCGAACCGCCAACGACTCCGAACAAAACGCCAGAACCGAGAGTCAGCAAAGAACCGGGGATAAATAGAACCGTTGCTACAATGTAAATTAGAATAAAAGCTGCCGGGCCCCAAGGGCCGAGACTCGCGATCGACTCCAAGGCATTTTTCAGAATTCCTTGAAAGTTAAAAAACTTTGCCGCCCCAATCAAAGCCACAGCTAAACCAATCCCTAAAATCAGCTTCCACCTATTTGATGGCGGCGGATTTTCACCGGGCGATCGCGAATCATTCATTAGTTAAAATCTCCGTCTAAATTAGATACATAGATTTTGCACCATTGTCAAAAACCTGTAGATACAGTAAGGTGCGTCGCCACCCGTCAAGGAGCAAGTAAATCCCAAATCCGGCAGCGACGCACCCTACAAGATATCGTATCCAGTCCTTTATTAGTAAGGTGCGTCGCCACCCGTCAAGGAGCAAGTAAATCCCAAATCCGGCAGCGACGCACCCTACAAGATATCGTATCCAGTCCTTGATTGATATTGGTGCAAGATGTAACATTAAATCAAAGTACCGCCACAGCTAGAACCGCAACCCGCCGTACAGCCGTAACAATAAGCAGCCGTTTGCACCTCTTGAATCACATCTAAACTGCCAGATGCGAGCAATTTAGCAGCAGTTATCTTTTCCCCGCTGCCAGTTTTCGCCGGCAGATTTTCCATTTGGTTAAAATCGCAGTCGTAGACATTGCCCAAATAGTCGATCGACAATTCGTTACGGCACATTAAATGTTCCAGAGTACCGGGATTAAAATTATCCTCCAAAAACCCCAGATAAGGCTTGTGAAGTTTCTTATGTTCCAAATGAAACTTAGTCCGTCCCACCGGCAAATTAGTAATCGCAAACAATTGATTAAAACAAATCCCAAAATGTTCGGCTAAATAAACCTTGTAATCTTGCTCTAACTTACCCTGTTCCGGTGTTAGCGAAAACTTGTCTGTTGCCGGCACTTGCGGATTGTACACCAAATCCAGAGTTAAATTTGGGTTTTTCCCGTATCCCAACTGATTTAGCTTTTGCAGCGCCCGAATCGAACTGTCAAAAACACCGCTGCCGCGCATTTTGTCCACATTGTCAGCTTGATAGCAGGGAAGCGACGCCACAATTCTGAGTTGATGCTGCGCGCAATATTCGGGAATATCTTCAAAACCTTTTTCAAAGTAAATCGTCAAATTAGAACGAACAATTACCTCTTTACCTGCAGCCTTGGCAGCTTCCGCTAACGGTTTAAAACCGTAAAGCATTTCGGGAGCACCGCCGGTGAGGTCAACAGTTTGAATTTGAGGAAAACGGCGAATGATTTCAATTAATTGGTCGCAAATTTCCGGGGAAAGTTCTTCTGTTCGTTTCGGGCTAGCTTCTACGTGGCAGTGAGTGCAAGCGAGGTTGCAGCGTTTGCCGAGATTTATTTGTAAAACTGCAATCTGCTTTTTAGTTAAAGCTGAGTTAATTTTGTTTTTGAAAGGCGTGACTGCCGTCTGAATCATTTGCTCACCTTTTGGTCTGCGATCGCAACGAATGTAGAGGCGTTCTGGCGGAACGCCTCTGATAATTTAGCACAAATTATCAACTAGGACTGACGCATCAAGACTAAAGAAACCGGGTTTTTTGCCATTTTTGCGGGCTGCAGGGCGTCTTCTAGGGAAAAAACCCGGTTTCTGACCACCCGTGCGATCGCGAACTATTAATCTTACTTTAGAGTGTCCACTAATGTTTCAACTCGTGCTTTAATTTCATCTCGAACGCGGTGAAAAGTTTCGATGGGTTGTCCGTCGGGATCGTCGAGTTGCCAATCTTCAAACACTTCTCGCAATACCCACGCTTCGGGTAAATTCACGCCGCAGCCACAGAGAGAAATTACGGCGTCGTAGTCTTCTGCATTGAATTCGTTTAATGGGTTTGATGTTTGATCGGTGATGTCAATGCCGATTTCTGACATGACTTGAATTGCTGTCGGATGAACTCTGCTTGATTCTAACCCGGAACTGGTGACTCCAATCTTGCCGGCTCCGATGGTTTTAGCGAATCCTTCTGCCATTTGCGATCGGCAGGAGTTTCTTTTGCAAACAAACATTACTTTTTTCATGGTTTTTGTTAGTTGTTGGTTATTGGTTGTTAGTTGTTAGTTAGATGTTTCAAGGGCGCGATTTGCTAGGGCGATCGCCTCTTTAGCGGCTTGTTCCTTGCGTTCGCTGTAGCGATCGGTCAAATAGTCGGTTTGCTCCCGCAACAGCAAGGTAAACTTGTACAGTTCCTCCATTACGTCGATCGCGCGATCGCGATAAGGCGAATCCTTCATCGTCCCATCTTCATTAAATTCCTGATAAGCTTTCGCAACCGAAGACTGATTCGGAATCGTAAACATCCGCATCCAGCGGCCCAAAATTCTCAAAGTATTGACTGCATTAAAAGACTGCGAACCGCCGCTGACTTGCATCACCGCCAAAGTTCGACCTTGAGTCGGTCTGACAGCCCCAATATTTAAAGGAATCCAGTCAATTTGGTTTTTCATAATGCCGGTAATATTGCCGTGCATTTCTGGACTCGACCACACTTGTCCCTCCGACCACAGGCTCAATTCCCGCAACTCTTGAACCTTCGGATGAGTATCGGGAACGCTGCCGTAAATCTGCAATTCAAGAGGATTGAAAAACCTAACTTCGGCACCGAAGCCCTCAATAATTCGAGCCGATTCTTCCGCCAACAAGCGGCTGTAAGAACGCTCTCTTAACGAGCCGTATAAAAAGAGAATTCTGGGTTGGTGCGTAAAATTTGCCATGATGCTTTCAATTAAAATCCCGAAATCCGTTAGACAGTTCCCGATAAACTGCGACTGCTAATTGCGCTCCCCAAATCGGAGCCACCCAGTAAACCCAATGGTGTTCCCAAATGCCGCCAACTAAAGCCGGGCCGAGCGATCGTGCCGGATTCATACTCGCTCCGGTAATCGGCCCCATAAATGCAGCTTCTAACCCTACAGTTAACCCAATTGCTATCCCGGCAAAGCCGATGTGAGCGCGTCTGTCAAGTCCCGAACCGAGGATAACAAACATTAAGATAAAGGTCAAAACTGTTTCTAAAATTAGAGACTGCAACCAGTTACCGTTGAGAGGGAGAGTTGCACCGAGATTTGCTACTTTACCTAAAGTAATTAGCAGCACTTGAGAAGCTGCGATAGCACCCGCACACTGCGCTAAAACGTAAGGCAAAACTTTGTATTTTGGGAAAAAACCGCTCGCCCAAAAGCCTAAAGTTACGGCCGGATTAAAGTGTGCGCCGCTGATGTGTCCTAGGGCGTATATCATCGCAGTTACTACTGCACCAAATACAAAACTGATGCCTAAATGAGTTACGGAACCACCGCTAGTTTTGTTAACCATCACCGCGCCGGTGCCTGCAAAAACTAGAATAAATGTACCTAGAAATTCCGCGATCGCTTCTCTGCTGCACTCCGGTGAAAACAAGCTTCTCACTGTTTTAGAAACTGACTTGAACATTGAGTAGATCCGCGATAACTTTACCTCGGTTATTATAGTTTAGTTACCAGTCTAGATTAACAGCTAACAAGCTACAACAGTTGACAGATGACCACTGATACCTAAAAATTTGCCTGCTGTCGCAATAACTCCCCAATAGTCAAGTCAAGCTGAGCTTGGCCACCAAAAACTGTACCCACCTTGCCATTGTAGAAGTGCTGATAAATTAGTTGGTAGCCTTCTTTTGGTAAAGGAATATAACCCACAGAACTAACTAAGGTCGGAGCTTTCTTCATGTAGAATTCTACAAAGTTGCGTAGTTCTACTTTATTTTGAGCAGAGTTGTAGTTGACATAGATAAATAGAGGTCGTGCCAGGGGCTGATACTGAGCTTTTTCTACAGTTTCGCGGGATGGCAACACTGCTCCTTTGCCTCTGTCAATACCTACAGCTTTCAATTGACTTTGGTTGTCTTCGTAATAGGACAATCCAAAGTAACCTAAAGCATTTTCGTCTTTAATAATTCCTTGCACTAAAACTGTGTCATCTTCACTAGCTGTATAGTCGGTGCGACTGGCTTTAGCAGTTTTTACTATGGCTTCTGTGAAGTAGTCAAATGTACCGGAATCTTGACCTGCACCGTAAAGGGTGATGGGTCGATTTGGCCAATTAGGTCGAATCTGATTCCAGCGGGTAATTTTTCCTTGGGCGGCGGGTTCCCAAATCTTTTTCAATTCCTCTACAGTAATGTCTTTTGCCCAGTCGTTTTTGGGATTGACTACTACTGTGAGCGCGTCAAATGCGACAGGTAATTCGTAGTAGCGGATTCCTGCTTTGTTGCAGGCTTCCATTTCCTCGGCGCTGATGGGTCGCGAGGCGTTGCTGATGTCAGTTTCGCCAGCACAAAACTTTCTAAATCCGCCACCAGTGCCGGAAAATTCAACAGTAATTGATGCTTTTTTGGGCTGCGTATTTTGATATTCTTTTGCCATCGCATCCGTAATTGGATACACCGTGCTGGAACCGTCTATTTTAATGCTTTGCGACTCTTGCGACTGGACTTGAGTGCAGGAGTTGAGGAGCCCGATCGCACCTATGGTCAAAGCAATTATACTTAGTGCGAAAACCTTGGGCTTTTCTGCTGAGTTCATTGACCTCACCCAATGCCATAACTAAGGGGTACAGTCGAATAATATCAAGAAAATTTGATATGTCAAGTATAGGGGAAGACAAACAGCGAGTAAACACATTAAGAAATGTTGATGGGTTAACTCGCGTCGGAACAGGGGCGCACGGGCAGGATATGGCTGAAGCGGCGGTATTCGGCGAGGTACTGTTCGAGGGCGAGAAACTGAGCTAGATTCAGGCTGTAGTAGATCCAGCGCCCTTCTTGGCGGCTGCGGACTAAAGCTGCATCCTTCAAGGTTTTGAGGTGGAAAGAGAGTTTAGGCTGAGGGACTCCAAGCCGATCGCACAAATCGCAAACACACAATTCTTGTTCCCGCAGCAACTCCAGAATCTGAATCCGCAGGGGGTCAGAAAGAGCGTGAAAGCCTGCAGAGACAAATTTTTCCGAAATCGGTCGCTGTGAAATGCGATCGGGCGCAGCCGTAGAATTTTTAAGCATCAATTATTTTGAAAACATCCATACAAAACATCATAGTTTCTCAAGCTTCATCCCAGAAAATCAGTGCATTCAGCATCGACAGATTCTTCGGAGTTGATTACTTCGGATTCTGTACCCTTGCCGGCACATCAGTGAGTCCTGCTTTTTGCATCAGCGAAATCACCCCTATAGATAGAATTCCCCCAATAATTGCCCCGACAACTATCAGGATAATAAAGACTTTTTGCAGAGTTTTTTTAGTTGCCGGGTGGTACTGTCTCGGCAATGCTTCACCTTGCTCGTCAACTTGTTGATCCAAGGGGTCTAGCGGATTGGAGGGAGTTGAGTTAAAAGGATTGGGCGCTTGATTCATGGCTAGTTTTGGTTAAAGGATATAAAGAACTATTTTAACTTCATATTTGCCGTAGCAGCTTATATAATATAATCTGGTTTTACTCAATACTCTATAAATTTTATTAAAATTTCTCAAATACGGATCAACCCGGTTTATTCAAGAAACCGGGTTTTTCAGCATACTATAAATTTTATGTCACGCTTCTGCTTTTGACAGGCGTTCGAGAGAAATTGTTGCCGCCTCAGATACTTGAGAATTGCTATCTTTTTCTAAGTATTTTAAAGCCGAAACGCTCTTAACACTCGGCAAATTGCCCAAAGCTTCAGCCAGCCTCTGGCGGATCAGCCAATCTTCCGATTGAGCAAAGTTGAGGATGCGATCGATCGCCCCAATATCTTTAATTTCCCCCAAAGCGGAAATTGCCGCCTGCTGGATCACCACTTGATCGCTGTCGAGAGCTTTCAGCAGCACATCGCGGGCCCGGGGATCTTTGAGATTCCCCAGAGAAACAGCAGCGCTGAAGCGCACCAGCCATTCAGTATCTTCGTAAAAAGCCCGCACCAAAGCATCAAAAGCTCTGATATCTTCGAGATAGCCCAAAGCGCCTGCAGCGTCAGCGCGAATGCCGTAATCCGGGTCTGTTTCTAGCAATTTGACTAGAATAGGATAGCACTCTGCTGTCGGTTTGACCCCAAGAGCAAACACAGCCATCGATCGCACCTGCAAACTTTCGTCGTTCAACACCTTTTTAATCAAAGGCACCGCAATAGCTGCAGGCACATTCCGCAAGTTGGCCAAAGCCACCATGCGATCGGCGGAATTTTGGCTTTCTAACTTGGCTGCAATTTGCTCTAAGCTTAAAGTTGTCATTATGGATAAATCTTGTAGTAAAACTTTACATTCGGCTTATTTTGATTATAGGGGAGTCTCAGGATAAAAGCAGGTCGTAAAAACCGCCCTGCGTATTTGAAATGAATGAGATTGCGGATTATTTCCATTAATCTGAAGCTCAGATTAATGGAAATAATCAATTAGAAAGTCTATTATTTAAGTCGCAAGCACAGGCGAGGTGTTACACTATATCGGATAATCCCTGGACTTTATTGTACATTGCTTAACAAAGCCACAAAAAACTTTTCGTTTATCCCCACAAAAAATTATGATTGTCGTTGAAAGGCATTACATAGACCGGCAGCATCAGTTTTTTAAACAGTTTGATGACTTATCTTTGCTGTCCAAAAATCTCTACAATCATGGTAACTATTATATGAGGCAACACTTTTTTAACTCTGGGTCAAAACTTGGCGCTGCCAGGAGTCTAAAACAGTTATATGCCATCCTAAAACCCACAGCCGACTATAAATCATTACCTGCTAAAATTAGCAATCAAGTTCTCAAACAAGTTATTCACGATTGGGAGGCTTGGAAAAAGTCAATCAAGGCTTATTACCGAGATATCCATCAATTTTCATCCCCGCCCAGAATTACCAAATACAAGCATAAAACCTGTGGACGTAACTTGTTAAGTTATGATAACCAATCGATAGTAAAAAGGGGGGGAAATAAAAATAATGGGCTACTTCATTTATCTCAAAGTGACATAATAATTGCTACAAAATCCCAAGATGTCATAGAGGTAAGGATAGTTCCTGCCACAGCGACATACGTTGTTGAGGTTGTTTGTGAAAAGCCTGTAACGTTGGTGGAGTTAAACCCTCAACTCATAGCAGGTATAGATTTAGGGATTGATAATCTCGTCGCTTTAGCATCAAATAAGCCAACATTTACTCCTACTCTTTCTGATGGAAAACATCTCAAATCAATCAATCAAGGATTCAATAAGCGCCGAGCATTTTTACAGTCTAAACTTGAGCAAGGGAAATATACCCCACCTCAAATCCAGCAAATCATCTTTAAGCGAAACAAGCGAGTTGAAAACTATATTCATCAAACCAGCAGTTTGATAGTCAAGCGGTTGGTGGACGCTCAAATGGGGCAGTTAGTTATTGGGAAAAATGTGGTGTGGAAACAAAATTTAGAATTAGGAAAAAAAACGAATCCGACGTTTGTAGCAATTCCTCACGCCAAGCTCATAGAAATGATTACTTACAAAGCTGAGTTAGTGGAGATAAAGGTAACAGTTACAGAAGAATCTTATACAAGTAAGTGCAGCTTTTTGGATTTAGAGCCAGTCGGTAAGCAAGAGTCTTACCAGGGTAAGAGAGTTAAACGTGGGTTGTTTCGGTCGGGGAATGAAACGCTGATTAATGCTGATGTGAATGCAGCATTAAATATGATTAGAAAAGTAAAGGTCAACTCACCCTTTGAGGAGTGCAGCAACCGTATAGAGGTGTTTGCAGTTTCACCTGTACGGGTTTCACCTGTACGAAAAGAGCCACAAAAAATCCGGTAATGTCAAGTATTGCCCGGTTTTTTGTGAACTGTTTCTGCCGTTCCATAAGGCTTTGCCCGATCGTTCGCCGCCCTCTGACAACCTGCCATCCACTATGCCGTTCTACCACCCGCCCCTTTACTCCTCAGCCTTAGAACAAGCGATCGATCGCTACCCCCTCACTGCCGGGCCAGAAACTTCCTTAGCAGTGGCGATCGCCCTGATGAGTCAGTTGCAAAACAGTTGTCCCCTAGTCAAAACACCTGTACCCTCAGACCGGGGGGCGATGACCGAAACAGCCGCGCCGGAAAAGGTGCGGGCCCGCTGCGTGTTCGTCGTGCAGAACCAGCAGACTATTACCACAGGCAACTTATCCGACAACCCCAGCCGCGGACTGTTAATCGGCATATTAACTCCCGCCGACCTAGTGAGGCTGATAGCTTCGGGCACAATAGACAGCCAGCACAAAGTAGCCCTGCACAAAATACCAATTTCCCAAGTGATGTCCCCGGTGTCGGTCTCCCTCACAGAATCCGATGACCAAGACGTGTTTACCGCCTTATCCTTATTTCGCCAGCACAAGATTCGCTATTTGCCGATCGTCAATCAATTTCACCACTTGGTAGGAGTGCTGACACGGGAAAGAATTCGCCAAGTATTGCAGCCTTCAAACATTCTTAAATTGCGGCGGGTAGCAGAATTAATGACTACGCCAATTACAGCGCCTCACACCGCCTCGCTAAAAAGCATAACCGAACTGATGTCAGAGCATCAAGTCAGTTGCGTAGTGATTACAAAAAACAAAGAATTAACAATGGAGAAGCCCAAAGATGACTATACCTCCATTTTTCACTATTCCTTTCACCAACCCCTGGGAATTATTACCGAATATGACCTGGTGCAGGCACAGTTTCTCGAACTAAATTTCCAGCAAACCCCTGCTCAAAAAGTCATGAGAACTCCCCTGCAATTTCTTCAACCTTCCGATTCCCTATGGACGGCGCACAAAGAAATGCAGCAGCAACAAGTGCAGCGGTTGGTCGTGTGCGGGGGGCGCAGAGAACTCTTGGGAATTATTACTCAGACCAGCTTGCTCAGAGTCCTCGACCCCACCGAAATGTACCGAGTTGTCAAACAGTTGCAGCAGTCGGTTTATCAATTGCAAGCCGAAAAAGTGGAACTGTTGCAAAGCCGCAACGCCAAACTGGAACAGCAGGTGCGGGAACGGACTGCAAAACTCCACGAACAATTGCAGCGCGATCGGCTGTTAACTCACATTTCCTTGCGGATTCACCAATCCTTAAACCTCGAAGAAATTCTCAACGCCAGCGTCGATGAAGTCCGCCAAGTTTTGCAAGCTGACCGAGTAGCCATCCTGCATTTAGAGTCCAGCAACTACGGCATTGTAGTGGCAGAATCAGTGGCCGAAAATGGGCCTTCAATCTTAGGAGAAATCCTGCCCGATAATATTTGGCAAGAATCTGCTTCGGTGATAGAACAGGAAATTTATGCCGTCCCCGACATCGAACAAGCCTGTTTGAGTGCCGAAAAATATGCCTGGTTCCACCAAGCGCAAATCAAAGCTTATTTGATTGTACCAATTTTGCAAGACGGCAATTTGTGGGGGATGATGTGTGTTCATCAGTGTTCCCAATCCCGTCAGTGGCAGCCTTCGGAAGTGGATTTGCTGCTGCAACTGGCAACTCAAATCGCGATCGCCATTCAGCAAGCCCAACTCTATCAGCAAGTCCAAAATCTCAACACTGACCTCGAACGCCAAGTCCAAGAACGCACCGCCGAATTGCAGCAAAAAGTTCACGAACTCCAGCATTTAAACGTCCTCAAAGATGAATTTCTCAGCACAGTTTCTCACGAACTGCGGACGCCTTTAGCTAATATAAAAATGGCTATTCATATGCTGAGAATTTCTCCCACACCAGAGCGACGCCAGATTTACCTAGAAATTTTAGAAACAGAATGTACTAGAGAAACAGACTTGATTAATGCTTTGCTAGATTTGCAGCGGCTCGAAGCTGCAACTTGTCCGATCGACCTCGAACCAGTAAACTTAGAACTCTGGCTGCCTACTATTATCGACCCGTTTTACACCCGGGCCCACGACCGCCACCAGGATTTGCGAGTAGAGTGCTCGCGCCACCTCCCCACGATCAGTTCCAACCGCGCTAGTTTGGGACGAATTTTAGCCGAACTCCTCAACAATGCCTGCAAATATACTGCCAATGACGGCGAAATTTTTCTGAAAGTTGAGTGCAAAAACGGAGAGGGGGAACAAGGAGAACAAAGGACAAATTCGCGACAAGCAAGTGCTGTGGCTTCAGCAATCCAATTTACACTCAGCAATCAATCGTCCATCTCAATAGAGGAATTGCCTCGAATCTTTGAGAAATTTTATCGAGTTCCCAACGCAGATCCTTGGAAACAAGGAGGTACAGGTTTGGGTTTAGCTTTGGTTCAAAAACTTGTGGAACAGTTGCAGGGAAAAATTGAGGTTGAAAGCAGCAATGGCTGGACTAATTTTATCGTCACATTTCCTACGAACCCGGATGGAAATTAGTCCGCACTCAGTCAATTTTAGATTTTAGATTTTAGATTTTAGACTTCTGCCTAAGAGGTTGGACTGAGCGCGAGCTTCAAGTCGCGCTCAGTCCAACGATTTTAGATTTTCGATTTACTCCACAGACGAATCTGGGAGATTGAACAAGAATCTAAAATTTTGGGAGTTCCATGACCGCGAATTTCAAAGGTGGTACCCGCCACGTGATTTATCCGTGGAATCAATCCCAAATCGAAAATCAAAAATCCTCAAGAAAGAGCATTTATCTCGCGCAAGTCAATTCTTTAATCTCAAATCTCAAATTTCAAATCGATTGACTCCTGTCGAGGGCTGGTATCTTTTTTAGGGGTCATCTTTGTTGGATCTCACTCTTTTTTGGGAGCTAGTTTGCGGATAGGAGACGGTGCTGGTGTCAAATTCAAATATTCATTTTTACCTTCAACAACTGATGCTCTCGATGCTGGATACTTCTTGCGTTTAGGGGCATGATTCGCAACTGTGCCCAAGCATGGTATGCCAAAATTTTCTAATTGACTGAAAACTTTTTGGACAACTGAAAAAGGAACCTGCCGAATTGCTACAACCATCAGTATGCCATCGGTGCGCGCCGCTAAAAAATTCGTATCTTTACTGTCAACTAGCGGCGGCGTATCGTAGATAACTAAGTCAAATTTTGCCTGAAGTTCTTCCATTAAATACTGCATCTGAGATGATGCCAGCCGTCTGGCAGTACCAGGATTCGGGATACCAGCAGTTAATACAAAAAGATTATCTGCTAGATGCGATCGTTGGATAATTTCATGGGGTTCGTTTTTATGGTCTAGCAAGTTGCTCAATCCCTTGACATTAGGCACTTCCAACAGCAAATGCAGGCTGGGGGAATGCAAATTCGCGTCTACCAACAGCACTCGCTGACCCGCTAGCGCTGCCACATGAGCTAAGTTTAAAGCAACGGTAGATTTGCCTTCGCCAACTGTAGCCGAACCAATTACCACAGAGCTAATCGTTCGATTTGAAGAAAGAAAGCGGATATTAGTATAAAGAGTGTCAAAAGCTTCTATAAATTCTGCAGCAATTTTCTTATTACCCTCTTTTCCTTCAATATAAGCATAGGCATTAGCAATAGAAGGCGGCAATTTTCTAGCATTTTTGTCCAGAGGAATTGCTCCCAATAAAGGCACATCAACCGCATCTTTCACGTCATCAGCACAGTAGAAAATATTGCGGATTTTTTCAATGAGGATAGCAGTTCCCAGACCCAAAACTAGCGCCCCAACAACTGCCATCATCAATTTGTTTTTAGCTTTCGATGGAACTGGCATCAGGTTGCCCTTCTCATCTAGCGGTATCCGCGGTTCAGAAATTATTTCCCAAGGTACTTGGCTTTGAGCTGCTTGGACGCGCAGAGTTTCCCGCTGGCTTAGAAGTTGATCGCGGGTGCGGGCGGCTACTTCTAATTGCTGTTGCAGTTCGTTGTAGCGGCGGGCTATGGTGGGGAATTCTGTTGCTTGCCTGTTTAAATTGTTTTTATTTTGGGCGATCGCCTGAAGGCGAGCTTCTAAGACTTCAACTTGGTTAGCAGTATCAACCAATTGTTTAATCAAGCCTATGCGAATAGAATTTTGAAAATTCTGAACTTTAGAATTGGCTTGGGTGCCTACTAAATTTTGCCCCAAAATTCGATCGGTTTGCTGGTTGAGCAAAGCTACTAAATTTGCCCGCTTGCGCTCTAAAGCTTCCACTATAGGGTTAGCAGATTTAAAACGTGCTGTTTCTACAGCAATCTGACCTTCTACTTCCTTAACCTTGGTCAGCAACTCTTTATATTGAGGTTCTTCGCTTAAAGCTGAAGCAGCAATAGCTTCATTTGGTGTAAAATCTAATTGTTTTTGCAAGTTAGCGTACAGCGTTTTCTGTTCTTGCAGTAGCCTTTGAGTTTCTAACTCTAAAGTTTCTACGGCACGAACTTGCTGGATTAATTGTGCGCCTTGTTCTTGAGGATTGGTAATCTTTTGCTGCTGCTGTATCACCTGTAACTCCGATTTCAGGTTGTTTACGCGCTTATTGAGTCCCGGAAGCTGGTCTTCAATAAATTTAACACCTTCACCAATCCGAGTCTTGCGTTCATCAAGACTGTACTTTAAATATTTCTTTTTAATTTCTTGTAAAACGAACTCAACAAATTCCGGGTCATTCCCCATGAAGCGAACTTCCAAAATTTTAGTCATCGTCATCTGATCTTCTCCCAGCCGCAAAACGGCTAATTCTTTTTGGAGAATTTTCTCAGTGAATTTTGGATATCGTTTTTGGACTTGTTTAACAATAGCCCCCAGCATCTGAGGACTCTGGAGAATTTGCAGTTGAGTTGCATAGTCCAAACTAAAAAAATCTCTACTAGGTACTCCTCCCCCCTCGCTGCGAGTGGCTAGAGCAGCGGGATCAGCAATTCTTGCCTCCGTTGTCACGGGTTCCACTAGCATCCGAAAATCGCCTTGATATGTTTTCTTAGCTCCCTGGATCTGATAAACAACTCCGCCGACTACTAAACCTATAATCCCAATAATGATTAGGCCTTTTCGCTGAAAAGTCCTCAACAACGGCTTTACATTCAATCCTTTCTGAGGCTGCGCGCTTAAATCTTCTCCCTCGTCAACGGAAAATTGCTGCACCTGTCGGCTGTGGTTGCTAATTGGTACGATATGAGCGTCCTGTTCTCTTTCCATGTTGACCTCTTTGATATTTTGTGGGTAAAATCAGCTTTCTTCTGCGAGCCTTCAGGTTGATACTTTGAGCATTGGCTTAAGGATATCACACGAAATTATTAGTTGGTCGATCCCACTTCCTTCTAATAGTTCTCACTACTTTCACATAGTATACAAAAATCACTAAATCCTTATGCTAGGCCGGCGGTAAAAGTTCTTTTACAACTGCTGGAGAGTGATATCAGACTGCATTTGGCTCTGCTGCGTTGTGCTTGTATTTAGGGTTTCCGGGCGACGCAGCCAACTTTTTCTGGTGTTGCTCAGCTTCGCTACAGCGGGTTCCATAACTTTACCAAACTTTTACAATTGACCGTAACACCTCAGCCGCCGCTTGCGCTGGTATTGGTTTGTCCTCTATGCGATTTTTCGGTTCGGAGTCAACGACAGAAGCACTTGTTAACTTACGCGCTAACCGATCGGCTAAAAAGTGTTGCATTTCCCCTATAGATATAATTAGCCACATTCGGCAGAGTTTTGGGAACGGCAAATAATCGAATCAATTTCCGAAAACAATCTGTTTCTTCTTTTAATTATAAACTTTTTGAAGAGTTAGATGAATGATTAAGTGTATATACTTATTTTACCGCATTAATTATATCGCAAACTCATTTCGATAGTGCGCGATAGACATAAAATTTAATAATTGGTATTTTAAAGCCCGATCGACATTTAGAACAACTCAAGCATTCGGGGTTTTTCTACCGGGGCGGATGGCGCGGCGCGATTTATGTATTTTCGTAAAAAAACTAGGTTTCTGTGTTCCGGGGCTATTACTAAAACTATCGCTTTTATTCGCCCTCCGAGCAACCTATAGCAATCCTTTCGGGAAACGCGCAACGGTTTTTTTTGAATTAACCGATGCCATAAGAAGATGACACATTGTTAAAGAAAAAAAAAGTTTGCATAGGATGGGAGGATTGCTATTAATATCGCCCGGATTAGCTATCGGTAGTTGTTATTTTTCGAGTTTACGAATTACCAACTACTCCTTATTAGCGCTTACTGATTTTGTGCTTTTCTTTCTCGCAGCTTCAACAATATTTCTGCATGAACTTCGCGGGTTATGGGATAAAAGTATGTGAGAATCATCCCAGCAATTAAAGCAATTGTGGGGAGGGGCCCGATCGCAACTCGAATCGCAAACAGTGCCGACTCCGGCTGTACGGGTGCAGGCTGTCCCGGAACTGTAGATAGAAATCCAGCTTTTTCTAATGCTTGGCCTACCAACCACAAACCCCCTGCCAATCCGATTTTTTGCAGCAGTACCATAAACGAATAGAAAACGCCTTCGCGTCTTTCACCTGTTTGCAGTTCGTCGAGTTCGATCACATCCGGTATCATCGACCAAGGTATTAGATAAGCCGTGGAAACTCCCACACCTGCCATGACTGCTAATAGGTACATCTGCAATACTTGTCCTGGTTGCAGGAAAAATAGTCCAGCTTGGGCAATAATCCACAGACTCATGCCCATAAAATATACGGCTTTTTTGCCGTATCTCTCGCTGACTTTACTCCAAACAAATAGCATGATTAATGCAGTGCCTTGAACTGCGATCGCCACCAAGCTAAAAACGTACTGTGGCTGTTGCATCCAGTTAACAACAAAGTAGGGAATAATAGTAGCCGTCAACTGCACTCCCAGCCAAGAAAAAAGATAAATTCCAATGACGTACAAAAAAGGGCGATTGCTAAATGCAATCTGCAACTGTTCTTTCAGTGGCAAGGATGTAGAATTATCGAGTTCGGCGTTTTCTAATAGTTGGGCTGCGACGTGCTTGCGAGTTCCCAAAACGCACCAGTACAAAGGCAAGACAGAGATAACTGCACAGATTGCACCTAATACTAAATATTGTTGATTCGGGTCTTTTTCAAATACAGCAAAGATAATTAGAGCTAAGATTAATGAAAAAATGCTGCCGCCAATGGAGAAAGCAAACCGAAAACTATTAAGGCTAGTGCGTTCGTTGTAGTCTTGAGTAAGTTCTGGAGTCAGGGCAGTGTAGGGAAGATTGACAGCGGTGTAGGCGGTGTTGAACAAAATCCCGATCGCAACATAGTACCAAAATAACACTGTGTGATCCGTGCTAGGTACTATCCACTGTAATAAGAAGAATATGCCGAAGGGAATGCCACCATATATTATCCAAGGATATCGGCGGCCCCAAGGGTGAGAAGTGCGATCGCTCAAAACCCCCACAATCGGGTCATTTATGGCATCCCAAACCTTGCCAACTACCAAAATATTGCTGGCTAAGCCGGCAGGTAAACCAGCGACATTGGTAAAGAAAACTAGGAGGTAAAATGCCAACACATTCGCGGTAATTGCCGGGCCGAGGTCGCCGGCACCGTAAGCTAATTTTGTAGAGAAACTGAGTTTTTGTGTTGCGGGATTGTTGGCGGCTGGTTGAGGCCCGGAAGTGTTGCTCATAAACTTTGATTTCGAGATTTTTTGGCAGTCACAGTCTTTCCAGTAGGAGTATAACTCACGCTACGCCCTAATACTAAGTTTTTTGTAGCGATCGGGATTATTCTGAAGAATTGGTAATTGATAATTGGGAATTGGGCATTGATAGATTTGTAGGGGCGGGTTCACCAACAATAATCGCCCCAAAACAAACAATCTCATAAACCCGCCCCCACCCAACGGTAAATCGCAAGATACCTCTTTTTTTGAATATACAAGGGGCGGGTTTACCAACAATAATCGCCCCAAAACAAACAATCTCATAAACCCGCCCATACCCAACTTTCCAAGCTAAATGTACGTTCAGATTTACGGTGGGGTGGGGGCGGGTTTATATGAATTGTCGGTCATTGTTATGTATGGTTTGTGAACCCGCCCCTACAACGTTGTGGTAATTATATCGATATCAATATACACAATACCCGTAGATACCGTAGCAGCTACGCACCATACAAGGGGCGGGTTTTACCCGAAATATCGGTCGGTAGCTAAAGATATCGATAAACCCGCAGCCCACAGACTTAAGGAAACAGTTGCGAAATCTGAACTTCTATTTCTGGAAAGGCCAGCATAGACAAAACATCATCTTCATTAAATACTGTTTCTTGTCGGTACTTTGCCTCGCCCGGTTCGCGAAAAACATAAACTTGCCGCGTGTTAACATCAAGTATCCAATAATCAGTAATTCCCGCCTTAGCATAGGTCGGTGCTTTCCGCTTGCGGTCTGTTTCTAAAGTCGTGTCAGTTATTTCTATTAATAATAAAATATTGTCTGGTGCGGGATGAAAATCTTGGTACAGCCGAGGGTCAATTTGCACTACAGCAATATCGGGTTGTGGTTCTGAATTTAATACTTAGAGTAACCGGGTCTTGAATGCGAATTAAAGCAAGTCCTGCCAGCAGATTTATCAGATAGTCGGCTGCACAGAGGTTCGTTGCTGCGTGGGGAGGATTTTTTGCACTGATTGAGATAATTTGCCCGTCAATTAATTCGACTCGTTCATCGGGATTTAGAATGCCTGTTTCGGTCATGCGGCGGTATTCGGCTACAGTCCACAAGCGTACATCTGTTACTGTCATGGCACAATTTCCTTGGGCGATATTATCTATTATCCTAGAGGCAGAAACCGGGTTTTTTATCAAAATACTGGATGAGAGACTTTAACACTGGTAAAAAATCCGGTTTCTTTGGTATATTCCCGGACCACTTTAAATCTCAAATTACTAGGTCAACAATCTAGATTTAGCTGTAATTGCTCCCACACACCACAAAATGGCATTGACAATTTCCGATCGCTGAATATCTTCTGCGTCTAAAAAACTTGCAAACTCTTCCTCAATATTCAAATGGTCTGCAAAATCATAAAGTATGCGCTTATATTCAGTTGGCATCGGTATTAAAGTAGCTTTCACTAAATCGAAAAGCGCGTTCAAACAGTTGAGGATAGTAGCTGACTCGTCAAAATCTTCGGCATCGAGCAAGTACAGCGTTTCTGCAATGTCGCAAATAGCGTCTATTTGTGTGGGTGGGTTTCCCAGTTCGCTGACATCGATATTGCACAATTGGAGAGCGTTAATCGCTAATTCTGGACGGGTAAAAAATACAAGTTGACCGCCGGCTACTAAGGGTGGCTCTTGTTCTCCATAGACAATTAGAGTATATAGATTTGGTATTTCGGTGCCAGGGTCGATCCGGAAACCGAACAGCCACAACAATTTTTCTGTATTTGGGTTGGCTGTTTGCAGTGTTGTTGGGAAAATATTTGGTTCTGACATGAATTTTTAATCCCTATAATACGCTGTTAAACTCGGTTTCTACGCATTTTTTTTGTTTTAAGCTGTCGCGCATTTAAATTGTATATTCAGGGCGGGCGGGACGCCCACCCACAAGAATTTAAGTTTTTTGAAATACAATTTAAATCCAGAACAGCTTAGTGACAAATTTAGAGAGAAGCCGGGTGTAGAAGGCAAGAGTGCGTAATCTTTTTTATCCTATAAATTTTGCTGAATTATGTCGCAGCATTCGGCAACAGGGGCTCTTTTTTCCATGGCTACTACTAGAGCTTCATAAGCTGATTTGTGGCTTTCGATCAGGTTTTTTGCTCGCAGCAAACCCCAGTTTTGTTTGAGTTGAATTTCGGAACTAGGACGGCGCAGTTGTGTTAAAATTGCACTAATTTTTGTGCGGTCTTCTGATCCTCCTTGTGCGCTGCCGTAAACAAATTTTTCGGCGACTATTCCGGCCATCCACACTGTGCAGTATTGGTCTAAAAGTTGGGCGGAAAGTGTGCCACTTTGGAGTTGAGATGCTAATTGTTCGTCTTCAAATCGGACGCCGCCTTGGGCTGTTTGACCTTGTTTAAATGCTTCCCAAGCGTTGAGGGCGTAGCTGGTTACGGGAATTCCCAACAGGTGCGCGACTAGGAAGTGTCCGGCTTCGTGGTGAAGGATACGATCGCGCTTTTGTTTGGAAGTTCCCCCCAGCCAATCTAATAAAATAGTACCGCCTTGACCTTGCCACTGGAAACTGTCAAGGGTGGCTAGCCCCAAAAGGCAAAAAGTGGCGATCGCAGGTACGGCTTCTGGCAAGTTGAATAGGGGCCCCAACAATATGGAAACGGTGATGGCAAAGATAGAAATAGCGATAATATTCAAAGAAGTGTCTTTCATAATGGCGAATGGGTAACTGGGAATTAGTAATGGGTAATTTGTAATAGGGAATTGGTAATGGGAATGGGTTTTAGAGGTAAACTCAGGTACGATCGCGCGATCGGTTTGGCAGCGTCGGGTCGATCGCAGCAGCCGGGACTTCCGACAAAAACACTACCTTCCAGTTTGACTGAAAATTGCCCCTCCGAAGCCACCGATATTAAAAAGATATTAAAATAAATCAAAGTCCAGTAAAAGTGTTAGTGGAATCCTTCATGTCAGTTTTGGCAGCGATCGCAGTTTTAGGTATCTTGATTGTCGTTCACGAACTCGGCCACTTCTTGGCGGCTAGACTTCAACACATCCACGTCAACCGCTTCTCCATCGGTTTCGGGCCAATCCTCTGGAAGTACCAAGGCCCGGAAACTGAATACGCCCTCCGCGCCTTTCCCCTGGGAGGTTTCGTGGGTTTCCCGGACGACGATCCAGACAGTACAATTCCCCCAAATGACCCGAATTTGCTCAAAAATCGCCCCGTACTTGATCGGGCGATCGTCATTAGCGCAGGGGTAATTGCCAACTTAATTTTTGCTTATTTCCTGCTGGTGGTGCAATTGAGCACTGTCGGCGCGGCACAAATGAACTATCTACCGGGAGTTAAAGTCCCGGAAGTTGCCGCGGAAGTCAGTTCGGCCGCGAAACAAGCGGGAATTCGATCGGGCGACGTTGTTCTGTCTGTTGACGGCAAGGAATTGGGCGCTTCCGGCGAAGCAGTCAAATTATTGGTCGCAGCAATCCAAGATCGTCCCAACCAACCCCTAGCGTTGGAAATTCAGCGCCAAGAACAAAAATTTGTGGTGACAGTAACTCCTGAAGAGTCGCCCGACGGCAAAGGTCGCATTGGCGTGCAGCTAACTTCTAACGGCACTGTGGTGCGGCAGAGGGCCGGATTTGTAGAGGCGTTTAGCAAGGCCGCCAAAGAATTTGAGCGGATTGTGGTGCTGACGGTTCAAGGTTTCGGGCAGTTACTTAGCAATTTCAGCCAGACTGCTGACAAGTTGTCCGGGCCTGTGGCGATTGTGGCGATTGGTGCAGGGATTGCCAAATCGGATGCTGCGAGTTTGTTTCAGTATGCTGTGCTAATTAGCATCAATTTGGCTGTGATTAATATCTTGCCTTTACCTGCTTTGGACGGGGGTCAGCTAGCTTTTCTGTTAATAGAAGGACTGCGGGGCAAGCCTCTGCCGAACCGCATTCAGGAAAATGTCATGCAGACAGGTTTGGTGTTGTTGCTGGGTTTGGGGATTTTCTTGATTATTCGCGATACTGCTAATTTGGCTGGGTTTGATTTGCGAAATTTCATGCAATAGTAATTGAAGGAAGAGGGAAGAAGGAAGTTCGGCAACGGATTCTGTAACGGATGTAACGGATGTAACGGATTTCAGGAATAAGGAAGTTCGGCAACGGATTCTGTAACGGATGTAACGGATGTAACGGATTTCAGGAATAAGGAAGAAGGAAGAATTATGTCTAGTTTTCCGTTTTCCTATTTTTCTATTTTTCCATCTTCTTTTTTTCCTACGCAAGCGAGGCAAAGCCTCTAGTTATGGGTTCCCCGGTCGTGCCTGGAAGTTAAAAACAAATAATAAATGACTAATGACTACTGACTAATGACTACTGACTACTGACTACTGACTACTGACTAATGACTAAAAAGTTAAGTTTAAAACAACGATCGCTCGAAATTCTGATTCGCCTCAAACGCCTCTATCCAGAAGCTCCTTGCACTCTCAACTACGAAACTCCCGTGCAGTTGCTGGTGGCGACGATTCTCTCGGCTCAGTGTACGGACGATCGGGTAAATTTGGTAACGCCGGCTTTGTTTGAGCGTTTTCCCGATGCGGTTGCTTTGGCAAATGCTGATATAGAAGAATTGGAAAGTCTCGTGCGATCGACTGGTTTCTACCGGAATAAGTCTAAAAATATTAAAGGTGCTTGTCAGGCGATCGTCAATAAATTTAACAATCAAGTGCCGCAGCGGATGGAACTGCTGCTAGAATTGCCCGGAGTTGCCCGCAAAACGGCTAATGTCGTTCTCGCCCACGCTTTTGGTATTAATATGGGCGTGACGGTAGACACTCACGTCAAACGTTTGACTCAGCGGTTGGGATTGACCGAACATACCGATCCTACAAGGATCGAGCGGGATTTGATGATATTGTTGCCGCAGCCCGATTGGGAAAATTGGTCGATTCGGTTGGTTTATCACGGCAGGGCAGTTTGTAATGCGAGAAATCCGGATTGCAATATTTGCGAACTTGCAGAATTGTGTCCTTCTGCTAATAGTTTGGTGTTGCACAAAGGTTAAGTACAGGCAAGATGCCTGTACCACAAAAATGTTGAGTGATTGCAGATTTTTACCCTTCTGCTAATAGTTTGGTGTTGCACAAAGGTTAAGTACAGGCAAGATGCCTGTACCACAAAAATGTTGAGTGATT
>NZ_JAUBRP010000045.1:0-51118 GCF_036701935.1 Microcoleus sp. M2_D5
ACTGGTTATTAAATGGGATCGAAAAATCAAAAATAAAGGCAATGCTATTTTATCCGGTTTAGCTGCGTAGCAGCTTAGAAGCTGAGTTGCGAATTCAAGCTTTAGAAGCGCGTTTGCGAGAGTTAGAAGGAGGTTAATAGGTAGCCAGAAACCGGGTTTTTCCGCCAAAATATTCGCAAAAAATCCTCAATCTCCCAAAAACCCGGTTTCTTTGAACTTACGCAGCGGTGACGAGAAACCGGGTTTTTTCCCCAAAGTATTCGATTCAAACCTTCAATCTAGCCAAAAACCCGGTTTCTTGATTGGCACCTACCAGCCTCAAAAACAAGATCGACATCGGTTCTAATCCAGAAGCTGCTTGTATTATTTGATAAGTATTTTGTAGCTTTGTGTAGAATCTATGGCACTAATTGTTCAGAAATATGGCGGCACCTCGGTTGGTACAGTCGATCGCATTTTGGAAGTAGCCCGACGAGTTGTAAAAACAGCACAGCTCGGCAACTCTCTGGTTGTGGTACTTTCGGCGATGGGCAAAACCACCGACGGTTTAATTAAACTCGCCAAGGAAATTTCCGCAAATCCCAACAAGCGGGAAATGGATATGTTGCTTTCCACTGGGGAACAAGTCTCGATCGCGCTTTTAAGCATGGCATTGCAGGAAATGGGACAGCCCGCAATTTCCCTCACCGGCGCCCAAGTCGGCATCGTCACCGAAGCCGCCCACACCCGCGCCCGGATTTTGCGAATCGATCCGAATCGGCTTGAGAGTCAGTTAAACAGCGGTAAAGTCGTTGTTGTTGCGGGATTCCAAGGTATCGCCGATGCCGGAGAATTGGAAATTACCACCTTGGGGCGCGGCGGTTCCGACACAACCGCAGTAGCCTTAGCTGCAGCGCTGCGGGCCGACAGATGCGAAATTTATACCGACGTGCCCGGAATTCTGACTACAGATCCGCGCTTGGTTGCCGACGCGCAATTGATGGACGAAATCACTTGCGACGAAATGCTGGAATTGGCGAGTTTGGGCGCAAAAGTCCTCCACCCGCGCGCGGTAGAAATTGCCAAGAATTACGGCGTGCCGCTGGTAGTGCTTTCTAGCTGGAGTGACGCCCCCGGTACCCGTGTAGTGTCCCCACCCCCGCAACCCCGGCCTTTGGAGGGCTTGGAGCTCGCAAAAGCGGTGGATGCGGTGGAATTTGACTTAGATCAGGCGGGGGTGTCGCTACTGCGTTTGCCCGATCGCCCCGGTGTAGCAGCGCGGTTGTTTGGTGCGATCGCGCAACAAAACCTCGATGTAGACTTAATTATCCAGTCAATTCATGAAGGAAATACTAACGATATTGCCTTCACAGTGACGAGAAATTCGCTGAATCAAGCTGTCGCGGTTGCAGATGCGATCGTACCCGCCCTCGGCAAGAATTCTCGCCCAGAATTGGGAGAACCGGAAGTGAAAGCAGAAGAAAAGCCGATCGCTAAAGTTAGCATTGCGGGTGCGGGAATGATCGGGCGTCCGAGGGTAGCGGCGCAGATGTTTAAGACTTTAGCGGATGCGGGAATTAACATTCAAATGATTTCTACATCCGAGGTAAAAGTTAGTTGTGCGATCGATGCCGAAGATTGCGATCGGGCCGTTGCCGAACTCTGCAAAGCATTTGATGTCGCCAACTCCCCTATAGGGCTGCGTTCATCATCCCACAAACCGCCCGCAGTCCGCGCCGTTGCGTTGGATCTCAATCAAGCGCGTCTCGCAATTCGCCAATTGCCCGATCGACCCGGAGTAGCAGCAAAACTGTTCGGACTTTTAGCCGAGGAAAATATCAGCGTAGACACAATTATTCAGTCGCAGCGCTGCCACAATATCGACGGCATATTAACTCGCGACATTGCATTTACCGTAGCACAGATTGACGCCGAAGCTGCTAAAATAGTCCTCGAAAAATCCGCCCCAGAATTCGGATGGGGCGAAGTAGCAGTCGATACACAAATAGCCAAAGTTAGCGTTGTCGGTTCCGGGATGGTAGCGCATCCGGGAGTAGCAGCAAAGATGTTTGAAGCGCTTTCCCGGCAGCAAATCAACATTCAAATGATTGCAACTTCCGAGATTAAAATTAGCTGCGTTGTGGATGAGGAACAAGCCGTAACTGCTTTGAAGGCAATTCACGCAGCCTTTGAACTTGCCGGCACCGAAAGAATCCAAGTTCCAGCTTAAGACAAGTAGGGAAATGGCACTGCCGTGTCCTTACAAAAATCGAGGAGACGGCAGTGCCGTTTCCCTACCTCAATTAATTGTAGGGAAACGGCACTGCCGTCTCCTGACTTTGGGTAACTTTAGTCCTTATCTTCAGCTTCTTGTGAAATTAAAGTCATTGCTTGATTAATAAGTGCCTCTTGATTCACTAACTGCGACAATTCTCTTGGTTCATAACGCCCTTCTTCCACTTCTAGGGAAGCTTTGTTAATAGCTTGTCGATACGCCATTTCTAAAACAATGAGTAACTCTTATAGAGGTAAGTAAAATCCCGCGCCTCTCGGTCGCTTATTTTCCTCCTGAATTTCTAGAACCGAGTTCCGAATCGAGATATCCCAAGAGCGAGTTGTGCGATTTTCAGCTTGCTGTTTAATCAGATACAATAGTAAAATAACTGCATAGCTGCGAATAGTTTTAATGATGTCTTTTTTGCTCATTTCTTCTAGTTCTTCAACTATAGCTAATGACCCAGGTATATCCCCTTTTAGCAGTAACCTTTTTAAGGTGAGTAATTCTTCCATGACGACTATATCTATCTTTGGTAACTTATATTATAGCTCAAGGTTAGCGCTTGGTTAATGCTAAAATTGTTTAATAACCAAATTAATCTCAAGTAATAGTGTTAACTAGACTCCCAACTGATTGCAGAAATCGGGAGTCGGGACATCTTTGTAGTTCCTTCTTTTCATCATACAACAAATTTTGACTTAATATTTCTTGGGCGATCGCCTCCACCACCGGCACACAAACCGAATTCCCAATTTGCTTGTAACTTTCCCCCGCCGTCGGATAAGTTTTAAAATCTTCAGGAAAACCCATAAGACGGTAACATTCCTTCAGTGTCAACTTTCTCACCATATCTTGCTCAGGAATGTAGATAAAAAACCTGCCCGAGGTTTCTTGCGAAGGAATTGTCGGATGCACTCCATCTACCGAATAAATTCGATTAGGCTGTCTGTGAACTCTCGATAAATGTTCTGTATTTGGCCTTACGCCAGTTTTCCAAGTACCTTTATTTCTGTAACCTACAAACAAAAGTCCCGAATCTTGCTTTCTCGGATAATCAATTAAAGTATACTCTGATTTGTCCAATATTTCAAAATCCCCTGTCTCGTCTAGAAATTCCCTGAGTTGCGGAGGAAACTTGCTTTTAAGTCGAGAAAAATTGAATTCTTTACCTTTAGTTGCAATGATAAATATTCTTTCACGATGTTGAGCTATTCCAAAGTCTTTAGCATTCAGCATTTTGTAATTAACGCTGTACCCCAAATCTTCAAGACTGGCAATAATTACTTTTAAGGTATTTCCCTTGTCGTGATGAATTAAGTGCTTGACATTTTCGAGAACGATAACTTGAGGTTGCTTAACTTTGATAATTTTACAAATATCAAAAAATAGCGTCCCTCTAGTATCTTCAAAACCTAGCTTTTTGCCACAGATGCTAAAAGGTTGGCACGGAAACCCGGCGACTAAAACATCAAAGTCTTCTAACTCGACGGGATTAATTTTCCTGATATCTCCAAAAGGAACCTCACCGAAGTTCTCCGTGTAAACTTGTCGGCATTTGCTGTTAATTTCGCAGGAAAAAACGCATTCAAAGCCCATTTTTTCAAAACCTTGTCTGAAACCTCCTATTCCTGAAAATAAATCTATAAATTTCATTTACAATTTAATCAACAAATTACTCAACCCAATGATAACTCACCGAAGAGCGCTATTCTCAAGAACAGGCAAGATGCCTGTTCCACAAAGTGTGAATTTATGGTGGTGGGCAGGACAACCCGCCCTTGAAAAGGTGATTGCAAATGGTGCAATATCTCAGTGATAACATATTTTGTTTTTCTCTCTTATTTCACTCTGCGTTCTCGGCGCTCTCTGCGGTTCATTCTATCAAGTTCCACAAGTATTGTGACAGTTCTCAATCTTATACCACTCATTAAAAGTCGCAGCAGCCAGCGCCGAACACGGCAATGCCCTGTCCCCAGAGATATCGGATAGAATGTCGATCGCCCAAACTTTCCCCCCATTCAACCAACCAATGTCCCAAACTTGTCCCGCAGCCGACTAAACTAGAAATAGCAAAAAAAATATAGCTATTCTTTACTTCCTTTCACCAACCATGAGTCAAACCTTGGAAAACCTCACCGCAATCGATGACAAGCTATCCAAACGCCACATCGACCTCGATCCGGGCGGCTACTTCATCATCTATCTCGATCGCGAAACCAGCTTAATTTGTGCCAAACATTTCACCAACATCATCGACGATCGAGGCCTCGCCGTCGATCCCGAAACCGGCAAACCCATCCCCGCCCGCGGCAAAGTAGAACGCACCCAATCCACACTTTTTACCGGCCGAACCGCCAAAGAACTTTGTGTGAAAATCCTAGAAGAAACCCGCCCCAACCCGGTGACAATGTTAGATCACGCGGCTTATCTGGGACGGGAATTTGTACGGGCAGAGATTGCATTGTTGAGCGATCGAGAATACGTTCAAGATTAGTGCAGCCCTGCCATAATTTCTTGACAAAACGGCAACTTACTAGACTGGCATTAGATTCAGGCGATCCTTATTCTTGAAATTATCCGCGTTCATCTGTGTGTATCAGCCTGTCATCTGCGGTCGATCTATCAAAGATTTAAGCAATGCAAGTCTATTGCATCAGACAGCAACCGATCACGAAAAACCTTGATACCAGAAATAAGTCACCATCGGAATCACTGTCGCCAACACCAACAGCACAACCACAACAACTGTGGCATTGCCTTGGTCTGTTTCTTCAGCTTTTTTAAACGTGCCTTCAACTTGAATGTTGTCAACAACTTCAGGAGGGCCCGGATCGGGTTCGCCCGACAAAACAGTTGCAATGCGCGTACTTGCAGCGGCAAATGCCTCGTTGTATTTATTCGCTTCCCGCAGCGGCACTTGCACAGTTTCCCCGGCCACACTCTGGGCAATTTCATCGGTTAGCAGGGATTTCACCCCTTCCCCGGTACGAATTGCCGCGCTGTTGGTAACAGTGTCGAGAACGAGTAAAATTTGATTAGTCTGGTCTTCTTTTGTGGGAAACCACTGTTCAAACAGTTGGTCGGTGAAAGTGGCAGCCGTTTCGCCGTAGTCTAAGCGGTGAATGGTGACAAATCGGACTTGTTTCCCTGTTTTGTTTTCCAGGTTGTCGAGCACGCTGCTGATATTGCTTTCGCTGCTGCGGCTGAGCACGTCGCCTTTGTCGAACACCCAAGTTCGATCGCCCGCCGACAACACCGGTATTTCGTAAACGCCAGTCGCCAATGCCGGCAATACCGCCATCTGGGATGCGATTAGGGCGATCGCGATCGTCGCCGCCAAAGGTTGGAGATATTTTCTCCAGTTAAATAATTGCTTCAGGAGTCTAGTCATGAGGTTAACCGTAAAACTGACTTTTTTCCAAAAATACTATAGAAACCCCCGTAAAATTCATTTTATGCAGGGCAATATTTACAATTAGCTAGCCAGTCGAACTCCCCGCCCGATTATTTTAGGATTCTAACTATGGAACCAGCAGACACTTATAAAGGTTGGATTATTCAATCCCAGAAAGTATTCTACGTCGAGGTTTGGGATAGCCGCGGCAACCGCCACGTGGCTGTTCAAAATGCCAAGACTGAGGAGGAAGCTTTGGAATTAGCCAAAAAGTGGATAGACAAATATGAGTCAAAACCCGGAAGAATGGCGATCGACGTACCCCATCCTTTCGGAGACATGATCGATATGCCATTTTGACTCAGTTGACTGTTGACTGTTAACTGTTGACTGTTGTCAGTTGTCAGTTGCTGCAAATTACCAATTGCCAATAACCAATACAAATTACTCCTTGCCCGTTACCAATAGTCATGAGTTATTGGTTATTGGTTAGTTACTACCAATTCCCAATTCCCAATTACCCATTACCAATGACTACTGGCGAAAATAAGCCGTCTTCTAAGAAATTCCTCGCAATTTCCGCGTATTTTCTACTAAACTCCGAGTAAATTCGTCGAACCTTTCAGACAGTTTTTCATCCAACAATTTACCGTCGGGACTAAAAGCTTTCCAAGCTTGTCCGATCGCAATTTGTTCGGGAATTACCCAAGCGTGTACCCATCTCAAAATGGTTCGCAAATCGTTGAGTGCGTTGCTGTTAACTTGCCCTCCCAAAACGCTAATCCCACCCGCAACTTTCCCGTCCAAATGCTCAAAACTCATCAAATCCAGGGCATTCTTGAGAGCACCGCTGACGCTACCGTGATACTCCGGCGTTGCCAAAATCAAGCCGTCGGCTTGCTTAACTGCATTCTGCAGCTTTTCCACATCCGGGTAATCGAGATAATCATTCTCACCATTGCAGAATGGCAGATTGAGCGATCGCAAATCCAATATTTCAACTTCCGCGCCCAGGGCATCGGCCCGTTCTGCTGCCACCTTCAACGCTAACTGGCTGTAGGAGCCAGCCCGCAAACTTCCGCCAATGCCGACAATTTTTACCATAAAGCTTAAAAACGATAACTGCTCGACTAAAACGTACTCATTACGACTATGATTAAGATAGCAAGTTCGATCGACAACTGTCAATCGATTTGAGATTTTAGATTTGAGATTTTAGATTTACGGACGCGGCAGAGAAACCGGGTTTTTGCCAAAATTCTTTGTAAAAGCCACAGATTAGGGGAAAAACCCGGTTTCTGAGTCGCAGTGCGTAAGTTGAAGAACGGGGCCGAGAAACCGGGTTGTTTGAGCAAAATTCTTGGTTATAGCCCGTAGATTACGTAAAAAACCCGGTTTCTTGAGGAACCGTGGATTCAAAACCCCCCTCAAGAGGGGTCTCTTAAGAGGCCCGCGAGAGATAAACCCCTTCAACACCCGCCCTCTTGTTAAAATAAATGAACGTAGCAAACCACAAGCGGTCAATCTTGGCAGTCTTCAACCTTGGGCAAAGCAATATGAAAAATTCTTGGAAACACGCATGGCTGGGGCATCTAGCTGTAAACAAAGACAAGTCGAGCCAGAATCCTAAAAAATCAATTCCAGGACGGAATCTTTGGCGCATCCTGGGCAGTTTGGTGATTTCTCAAGGAATATTGCTCTCGGGCCCGGTGTTTGCCGAGAGTGCGCCAAACACCATGAGTTACAGCCAACTCATCGACAACATAGAAAAAGGGCAAGTCAGTAAAATCGAAGTAGACGAAACTCAAAAAATTGCCAAGGTTAGGCTAAAAAATCAAAAAAGCGATCAAACCCAATCAGTTAGTCTGTTCGATTACAACAACCGAGAACTGTACTCGCAAATCCGCGCCAAAAAGATAGACTTTGAAGTCAAACAAACAGCAGATAACGCAGCAGCCGTCAGTTTAGTAATAAACTTGCTAGTGATTTTTGCAGTCTTGGCAGTGCTGATGGCAATCCTGCGCCGATCGACCCAATCTCAAGGAAATGCCATGAACTTCGGCAAATCCAGAGCCCGTTTCCAAATGGAAGCCAAAACCGGCGTGATGTTCGACGACGTAGCAGGCATCGAAGAAGCTAAAGAAGAACTGCAAGAAGTCGTAACCTTCCTCAAAAAACCCGAACGCTTCAACGCCATCGGCGCCAAAATTCCCAGAGGAGTTCTGTTAATCGGGCCTCCCGGAACCGGCAAAACAATGCTGGCAAAAGCCATCGCAGGCGAAGCAGCCGTCCCATTCTTCAGCATCTCCGGTTCCGAATTTGTCGAAATGTTTGTCGGAGTTGGCGCCTCCCGCGTCCGCGACTTGTTCAAGAAAGCTAAAGAAAATGCCCCCTGCATCGTCTTCATCGACGAAATAGACGCCGTAGGAAGGCAGCGCGGCGCTGGTATCG
Organism: Microcoleus sp. M2_D5; assembly: GCF_036701935.1. Classification (NCBI taxonomy): domain Bacteria; kingdom Bacillati; phylum Cyanobacteriota; class Cyanophyceae; order Oscillatoriales; family Microcoleaceae; genus Microcoleus; species Microcoleus sp. M2_D5. Next base: position 8,103 of record NZ_JAUBRP010000045.1, read on the forward strand.
GCGGCGGCAACGACGAACGCGAACAAACTCTCAACCAGTTGCTGACAGAAATGGACGGCTTTGAGGGTAACAGCGGCGTGATTGTGATTGCAGCTACAAACCGGCCCGACGTGCTCGATACCGCCCTGCTGCGGCCCGGCAGGTTCGATCGGCAAGTAACGGTAGATTTACCCAGTTACAAAGGGCGTTTGGGGATTTTGCAAGTTCACGCGCGCAACAAAAAACTCGACCCAGAAGTGGCCCTAGACACGATCGCCCGCCGCACTCCCGGCTTTTCCGGCGCCGACTTGGCAAACTTGCTCAACGAAGCAGCTATTCTCACAGCGAGGCGTCGCAAAGACACGATTAGTAACCTAGAAGTTCACGACGCGATCGACCGGATCACGATCGGGCTTACCCTCAACCCGCTGCTGGACAGCAAGAAAAAGTGGATGACAGCATACCACGAAGTCGGACACGCCCTAGTCGCGACCATGCTCAAAAATGCCGACCCGGTAGAAAAAGTAACGATTATTCCCCGTTCCGGCGGCGTAGAAGGCTTTACTAGCTTTGCGCTCGACGACGAAATGCTTGACAGCGAAGGTTTGAGGAGTCGGGCTTTGCTGTTAAACCGGATTACAGTAGCTTTGGGTGGACGGGCGGCGGAGGCTGAAATTTATGGCGATGCTGAAATCGACACCGGTGCCGGTAGCGATCTCAGAAAAGTTAGCAGTCTCGCGAGGGAGATGGTAACGCTTTATGGAATGTCGGATTTGGGGCCTGTGGCTTTGGAAAGTCCGAACAATGAGGTGTTTTTGGGTCAAAGCTGGAATTCGCGATCGGAGTATTCCGAAGAAATGGCAATCAAGATCGATCGCCAAGTCCGGGAAATTGCCTTTGACTGCTACGAAGAAGCTCGCCGGATTATCCGCGAAAACCGCGCTTTGGTAGACAAACTTGTCGAAGCGCTGTTGGATGAAGAAACCATCGACGGCGACGAATTCCGCCAAATTGTCGATCGCTACACCCAGTTGACAAAAAAAGAGTTGGCACCAACGTAAAGAGTCATTAGTCATTGGTCATTAGTCATTAGTTATTAAAGTTTGTAGTGAGGAATAAAGTCCTCATTATCGAAAAAATAAGGACTTTATTCCTTACTACAAACCAATAAAAATGACTGCTAACTACTAACTAATGACTAATTAAGATTGTTGGGAGTACATTTCCCGGAGTACCAAAGCCGGGTCAACCCAGCGGCCGCCGTACTTCAATCCCCAGTGCAAGTGAGGCCCACTCGTGCGGCCGGTCATCCCAACTCTGGCAATTCTCGCACCCGCAGGCACTGTTTGACCTTGCCAAATTTGCAAGCCTTCGCGATCGGTATAATAACGCCCGCCGTTAGCCGTTAGGACTCGGCCTCTGAGGTGACAGTAGATGTGTTCCCAATTTCCCGATCGCACGATCATACCAGTGCCGCATCGGCCATCTTCCCAAACTTCCACAATTTGCCCGCCCCACCAATTGCGGATATAGCTGCCTTCCGGGGCGGCCAAGTCCAAACCGTAATGAAAATCCCCGCCGCGGGGGCCGAAGGGGGAAGTGTAGGTTTCAAAGTTTTCGACTGGAAAAGAAGCTTCTTGCCACAAATTACCCGTCGCTACTCTCGTTGGTAAGCCTGACTGAGCTTTGACCACCTGCTGCTGCAAATAAGGGCCGATCAACACAATGCCGATCGAAAGTGCCAGCAGCAGCATCTGTCTGAGACGAAAAAAGCGTTTTGCCGTCAGCGGGCCTCTAGAGTCTTGCAGGATTTTTTTCACGGCTCAAAGTTAAATGTGTGTGGGAGTGTGCGTTGTCTGTTAGGCTCACATCTTGCACCCTTGTCAATAAAGCTTTCAGGGGCGCGCTTTCGGGCCCAGTCCACAAAAAAATCATCCTTTGTGGAACGGGCCCGAAAGCCCGTTTCTGACGAGGGTGCAAGATGTAAGTGATGCCAATTCGCTGCAAGATTGGCTTTGAGCTCTACCCGCGATCGCGAATCAGTTTATCAACAACGTGTATCTTACTCCATCCAAAACCCGTGTCAAGGCTTCCGGGTAAATGCCCGGGGGTGATAAAAAAAATTGGAAATTCGTGCTGCGGTTGAATTCGATCGAGCTTTTGCTTGACACTATAGTTAAGTTCGGGGATTTTGGATGACATCCAAAATCTCAAATTCATAACACATCAAGCAATGCTTACTGAAATTTTTCCCTTTAGTTTTGCCATAGACGCAACTGCGATCGCCGGTGCGTCCTTGTGGTCTTTGGCCCTATACTGGGGCCTGTCGCCCCTCACAGAATGGGTAATTCTGCAACTGAACCGCTGGATGAATTTTGCAGAGAGATCCCTCTACACCTCAGAAGCCGAGTTTGAAAGAACCCGCCAAGCCAGAGAAGCTCAAAATACGTTTTACGCTTCGCTGTTGAGTATTCTGCCCTTTTTGATTGCGGGCGGATTGTGCAATTGGGGCGTCGAATTATCTCTGGGCACTGGTTGGGCAGTATCTATGGGTACGATCGCCTGTATTGGCGGTGGCGTGTACGAGCTCGGCCGCCGTGACGGCGAGGAGTCTTAGGGGATTTGGGATTTGGGATTTTGGACAAAACTTACGCGCAGGTAGTTAGAAACCTGGTTTTTGCGACAATATTTCGTTGTCACCCGCAGATTCGCTAAAAAACCAGGTTTCTGTTTCTTTTCTCGAAGCGCGTAATTCCTGTATGATTGTCGCTCAAAAAATAGGATATAAAGCTATGAAACTCAAGTGGTTGATACCTGCAATTATCTCATATTTTTCGATTGTTGTTATTCCTGCAAAAGCGGCTGAAACCAGGTGCGGATGGTTAATAAATCCCACGCCTGCTAATTGGTATCTCAAAGACAAAGATGCTCAGTGGACAATCTCGGCGCAAGGGGGATATCAAGCCGGAGGAATGAACAATATTCCTCCTTTTAACGACGATGAATATGTCAAAACTAATGTTAATTATGGATACGGGTGTGCTTGTTTAAATGTGGTGACAGATAGAAATCGAATGAGAATTACCACGATACAAGGTGGTGAACAATTACCTCTCTCAACTTGTCGAAAAGATCCGAATTTGCCAAAAATTCGTTAGTTGTGGCGAAACCATACAAGTTTTTTAACTCAGTCAAATGAACTTTCAACCAGAACTAACATCATTAAATCAAGCCCGCGCCGCCTTCCAACAAATTTGGGGATACGACGACTTCCGACCGCCCCAAGGAGAAATCGTCGGCAGTTTATTAGCCGGAAAAGATACAATTATAATTATGCCGACAGGTGGCGGCAAATCCATCTGCTTTCAACTGCCAGCTTTGTTACAAACAGGTTTAACTTTGGTAGTTTCGCCCTTAGTCGCACTGATGGAAAACCAAGTACAAGAATTGCGCGATCGCAATCTTCCCGCTTCCCTCATCCACAGTCAATTGCCAACACAGCAGCGCCGACAAACTATGCAGTCGCTGCAACAAAACAAATTAAGATTGCTGTACCTGTCTCCCGAAACATTACTCAGCAAACCAGTTTGGGAAATTATCAGTCAGCCGCACATCCAAATCAACGGTTTAATATTAGATGAAGCTCACTGTTTAGTACAGTGGGGCGATACTTTTAGACCAGCTTACCGCCGTTTGGGAACAGTGAGATCGTCTTTGTTGAAAGCTAAACCAGCCAACAGTAAAATTGCGATCGCAGCTTTCACCGCTACAGCCAACCCGGAAGCACAGCAGACAATCAAAAATGTCTTGCAACTGCAAAAACCAGAAGCATTTTTGCTAAGTCCCTACCGTTCCAACCTGCACCTGCAAGTGCAGACAGTCTGGACGCCGAGAGGACGAAAACAGCAGTTATTAAATTTTATCAAAGCTCGACCAAAACAAGCAGGTTTAGTCTATGTCCGCACTAGAAAAGATAGCGAAAACTTGGCGGAATTGTTGAAAGAAGCAGGTTATGAAACAGCAGCATATCATGCAGGTTTGAGTCCAGAATCACGGCGAAAAATCGAAAACGCTTGGCTGAAAAACGAGCTTAAATTCGTGACTTGTACCTCAGCATTCGGTATGGGAATTAACAAGCCCGATGTCCGGTGGGTTGTTCATTATCAAGCACCTTTGCTATTATCGGAATACATTCAGGAAATTGGTAGAGGCGGACGCGACGGCAAACCGGCGATCGCCCTGACATTGATTAGCGAACCTACGGGTTTGCTTTATCCTGAAGATAAACAAAGAAAGGAATTTTTTCAAGATAAATTGCGATCGCAATACCGAGAAGCTCAGCAATTAGCCAAAAAACTGCCAGTTAAAGGTGATATAGAAGCAGTTTCCCGCGAATTTCCCGAAAGTGCGATCGCCCTTTCAATCTTGCACAGCAGCGGACAATTAACATGGCGAGATCCTTTTAATTATGCGATTAATAAATCTCCCCAGCAAAAAGCGGAAAAATCAAATTTTACCGCCGCTGAGGAAATGGTAAAATATTTGAAACATCGCGAGTGCAGGTGGCAATTTTTGCTGCAAGCTTTTGGGTTTGCAAATGAGGCTAAATTTATGCGGTGCGGGCACTGCGATAATTGCCGGTGATTGGAAATTTACCGTGGGTGGGGGCGGGTTTACGAGATTATTAGTTACAGGCGCGTATTGTTGGTGAAACCCGCCCCTACAGGATATGTACTGCATACAAATCGATCGATTTTAAATTAGTGATATCATGTCCGGTTGAGGGGCCGGGATTTTTGTAGGGGCGGGTTCACCAACAATACCTGCCAATAATTGACCATCCCAAAAACCCGCCCCGACCGGGATAGTATGGTTAATCGCTCGGACATGATATGATTACCGATTACCAAAGAAAGTATAATGATAGAAACAGACACTGCGGCACAGATTTACACAGTAGAAAATACAGAGGAATTCGATCGCAGTAATGTCGATCGGCGATTAGATATTTGGCTGTCAAACCAGATACCGGACTTATCCCGATCGCGAATCCAAAGCCTCATATCACAAGGTAATGTCAAAGTCAACGACGAAACCTGCACATCGAAAAAAATATCAGTAAAAACGGGCGATCGCATCCACCTCACATTACCCGAAACCCAGCCCACAAAGTTGCAGCCGGAAGCAATTCCCCTCGACATTCTCTACGAAGACGACAGCCTAATTATCATCAACAAACCAGCCGGATTAGTCGTCCACCCAGCCGCCGGACACGCAGACGGTACATTAGTCAACGCCCTCTTAGCCCACTGTCCCCTAGCAGAAATCGGCGGAGTTCAGCGACCGGGAATCGTGCACAGATTAGACAAAGATACAACAGGTGCGATCGCGATCGCCAAAACCGACATCGCCCACCAACACCTGCAAGCCCAACTCAAAGCCAAAACCGCCCGCCGCGAATATTTAGGCATAGTTTACGGTGCTCCCAACACCGAAACAGGCACAGTAGACTTACCCATCGGGCGGCATCCCACAGACCGCAAAAAAATGGCAGTAGTACCAGTAGAAAAAGGCGGTCGCCCCGCAGTTACTCACTGGACAATTAAAGAAAGAATCGGCAACTATTGCTTAATGCACTATCAATTAGAAACCGGCCGCACCCATCAAATTCGCGTGCATACAGCCGAAATAAAACATCCGATTGTCGGCGACCCGATGTACAGTTCCAACCGTTCTATCGGCGTCAATTTAACCGGACAAGCCCTCCACGCATGGCGGCTGACATTGCAGCATCCCGTAACCGGAGAATTAATAGAGGCGATCGCCCCTTTACCCGATCAATTCAACACCTTGTTGAAAATATTGCGCCTGCGAGCAAATATTTGATATTGTGGGCAGTTAAAACTGGTAATTTCTATGTCGAAATTTGAGGAACTTTGCAAAGCTTACGCCGCATCCCGGCAAGCATACCGAGAATCCTGCGAAGCTTGTCAGGATTTTAGTGAAATTTTTATCAAGCAAATGAGCGATTATTTGGAATGCCCGATTCAAAACCAAAATCAGAAGTTTGATGACAATGGCATTCTGTATTTTGATGGTGCGATCGATGTTTGCGAAAATTCCGAAAATCCCGAAAATGGCGATCGCGAAACAGTCGAAATATCTTTGAGTGTTAACAAAGTTATTGACAATTTCATTGTCACGGTTTATCCTTGGGGTCACGAATTCAAGATTCTCATTGATGAACCCAGACACTTTGAAGAAGCTTTTGAATACATTTTCGATCGGCTCCAATCAGCTTATACTGGCGTAAGTTTGTTACCGTCAGAACCAGATCCTTTACCTTTTTAATGACTAAAGTCTTTACTATAAACATTTTTTCCCCTGCTTTTTTTTCATTAATAAACTTCTTGCCTAAATCTTTGATACAAGAAGAAAACCGCAGATAAACGCAGATAAACGCAGATACATTTAAAGATAGGAGAGCGAATAAGGGCTTCTATTCAACTATAATATTTATCTGTTAAATCCCATACATTGCTTGTTGCCAAAGTTCTTTCCCAAAAAGTATGAGCCCTGAGTTTTGGATTCCAAGTTTATCAAAAAACTCAAACCTCAAAACTCAAGACTCAAAACTCTCTCAGCCTAAAAGCCGATCGATTCAGTCGATGCCCGACACAAATAATCGCATCAGGGCAGCATCAATTACCGGCGACGGGGAACCATCGTGTCGATATTGATATTAGCTAGAGGCACGCGCTGGGGCGGAGTAGCAGGCATGGGCATATTGCGCGCCATACCCAAATAGTTCGACGGATCGCCAGCCTTCGGTTGCTTCTCTTGAGGAACAAAACGGCGCACGCCAGTCTGCCAGATGATTTGCGGGAAGCCAAGCTGCGAACGGTGGTACTCGCCGTAGCGGGGCGTCTTCAAGTTGAAAGGAGTGTCTCCTCCAACTCGCTGAGGCAAAATTCGGCGCTGCTGGTAAGGTACGGTATCGTAGCCGAACTTATCCAGGTACTCTTCGCTATTGACCAACTCGTCAATAAAGCCTTGAGGCCCCTTATTGGCTACGACGATCGACCAAGCAATCTTTTCGCGCTCGCTGTACACATCCCGACCCAAAATGCGCTGCACGCACATTTCTACAAACCGGTAGTTGCTGTTAGTTTGATAATTCCGCTCCAAGAAAGGAGAAGAAGTCGCCAAACCGCGAATAAAGTCCCGCACAGTAATTTGGCCGAACTTGAGTTGCGACTCCAAAGACGTTTGGCGGTTGCTCTTGAGGATTTGGTGTTCGCTGTAAATCTGGCGATATCCAGCCCAAATCAAATTTTCCATGTCTCCAGACGAGAGCACATTTTCAGTTGTGAAAATTCTCGGCTGCTCGTCGCTCCCCACTTCATAACCAGCAACGCGCTGGTTTTGGCTCTTGGGGGCGTAGCTTAATAAAGGAAGCGCCACGTTAAAATCTCCGTTATCTCAAATTTCAGAAATAGTTGACACCGTGAGCTGCCAGCAAAACGGATACAACTAACCAACATACAGATTAGGGGATTCCCGCAATCTAAATCTGATTTTCCTGAATTTTTGCAACAATCTGTAACATTTGTTGACTTTGGGGAAGTCAGTAGTCAGTAGTTAGAAGTCACTCTTCGAGTCTCTGGCTGGGAACGCCACTTTAGAGGCTCTGCCTCGTCTACTCTAACCGGAGGCAGAGCCTGAACCCCACCAGGCCCAGGCCCAGGCTGGAAATGAAGCCAAAGTAAAGACTAATGACTAATGACTAAATTACCAACCCAGAGCCGAATAAAACTCGCTGCCGGCCACTTGATCGGCTGCGGGTTCTGATGCTGCATCCGAGTCTGGTTGCACCCGAATTTCGGTACAAAAAGTCGATGTGCTGAAACCGCCAAAGCGCTTTACGGTACTCGTCCGCATCCGCACGTTCGGATTAGCAAACCAAAAACGCTCGATCGAACTCATCGTCTCGTATTCGGTAATCAGCAGCAGCCCATCCTCGTCATCCATCTCAAAACGGCCAGCCACCGGCACAATTTCCGCATAGCCCCGTTCGCGCAACATCAAGCCCTGTCGGGGATTTTCAGGATCGGGGACGATCGCGAACACCGTAGACCCTTTATGATTCTCATCATCCTTATCCCACGCCATCGAGCCGTGCCAAGTCACAAAAGCCCCCCCAGCAGCCCGGCTCGGATCGACTTCGTGCATCTTGCAAATCTCGGCCACTCGCGCGTCATCCGCACCCAGCGCCGTTACCTGAATATTTGAATCCCCAATCTCCGCTTGGCGGAAAGCGAGGTGGTGAGTGCTGCGCTGAGAACGCCACTCCCCAGCGCTGCTCTGAAAAAACTCCATTGCATCCATACAAACTATCTCCTTTGGCTTAGGCTTCCCGGTCTTTACGCCTTTTTATGATAAAGCTCCCCCCACTTAGATGTACTTTTGCTACACAAATTAGTCTCAAAATGTCTACTTTGGACATATTGTCAAGGGAATGTTATGATAGTTTACAATGTAGAGACACAACAAATCCTGCGAAACGTCATTCCGATCGATCTCGCATCAATCTCAGCAAACTGGAGGAGCGATTTATGGATATGCCTACAACCAGCCTCAGCATGGAACAGCAGTTCAAACTTCAAGTGCTGCGCGAAGAAGTCAAAAGGTTAAGCCAAGACCAAGCTCAGGAATACTTGCTCGAAGTTATGCGACAAAACATGGTTAAAGAAAACCTGTTAAAGCATTGGATGAAGAATATGTGAACTCTTCGAGCATTTCTTCACAAAAATCAGCGGATTGTATCTGCAAAAAGTGCGATCGACTCACATCTTGCACCATTGTCAAGAACAGGCTTTTCGGCCTGTTCCACAAAGAGTGAATTTTCTCGCTTCACAGGCCGAAAAGCCTGTTCCTAAAAAGCTTATTGAGAATGGTGCAACATCTCAGATCGACCTTTTAAAGATAAAACCCAGAATCCCGCTTTCTCCAAGAAAGCGGGATTCTAAATTGACAAAAGTTTTATGCAGTTTTTTTTGTCGCTACCAAACTCAGCAAATTAAATCTTTTTAGTCTCAAGCGAGAGGGACGAGAGTTTGTGTAGCCCGATTGTTTCAACCTGTCGGGGAATCAACCAAAACGGCCGCTCACATAATCTAAAGTAGACTCTTCCTTCGGACTTTGGAAAATTACCTCAGTCTTGTCACACTCCACAAGATAGCCAAACCGCTTCCCATCGTCAGAAAGTTTAGCATTGAAAAAAGCAGTCAGGTCAGAAACCCGAGAAGCCTGCTGCATATTGTGAGTAACGATCACAATCGTATACTTCTCCTTGAGTTCCCGCATCAACTCCTCAATCTTAATCGTAGAAATCGGGTCAAGAGAAGCGCAAGGTTCATCCATTAACACTACATCAGGATTAATCGCGATCGCCCTAGCAATACACAAACGCTGCTGCTGGCCACCCGAAAGAGAAAAACCGCTTTGCTTTAACTTATCCTTCACCTCATCCCACAAATAAGCTTGGCGGAGCGATTTTTCCACCAGCTCATCCATATCCCCCTTATAATTGTTTACCCTCGCACCGTAAGCAATATTGTCATAAATCGACTTCGGGAAAGGATTCGGCTTTTGGAATACCATCCCAATCTTGCGGCGCACCTCTACAGCATCAATATCAGGAGCGTAAAGATTTTGATCGTAGTAATCAATTCTACCCTCTAAACGAAAACCGTTAACTAAATCGTTGAGGCGGTTAAAACATCGCAGAATTGTACTTTTACCGCACCCAGACGGCCCAATCAAAGCAGTAATGCGATTTTTAGGAATCTCCATACAAACATTTTTAACTGCGTGAAAAGCGCCGTAAAAAATATTGATATTTTCTGTCCGTAAAATTGTTTCCGTTTGCTTGTCTAGATCCATCATCATACAGTTAATACTCTAATTGAATTTTTCAAATTACCGCTGAAGAACGGTCTCAATTCCGGTAGATTGCTTATAATATCTTGGTCGGGGCGGGTTTACTGGAACTCGGGTTTGTATTGAATATCTTGGCGAACCCGCCCCTACAATAATTATATTTATTTAACCGAAAATGATATGACTAATGACAACTGCCAACTGTCAACTGACAACTGTCAACTGTCAACTGACTAATACACTTTTTGGCGAGTAGCCCAACGAGAAAGAATACTCGTCAGCAAAACCATAATCACCAAAATCAAAGATGCAGCCCAAGCCAATTCTTTCTGTGCCTTAAAAGGAACCGTTGCAAAGTTGTACACCAAAACCGAAAGACTCGGAGTTGGCTTATCAAATCCTGCCGGCCAAAAAGGCGAATTCAGCGCCGTGAAAATCAAAGGAGCAGTTTCTCCAGCAGCGCGGGCAATTGCCAGGGTGACACCCGTTAAAATAGCCGGAATTGCCGCAGGCAAAACCACCTGCAACACCGTCTGATAATTAGAAGCACCCACACCAACCGACGCCCATCTAATATCTTGCGGGACGATTTGTAGAGCTTCGTCAGTAGTCCGCACAATCGTGGGCAACATCAGCACGGCAAGCGCCGCGCCCCCTGCAATTGCCGAAAAACCTCCCATATTTACCACGAACAAACCGTAGGCAAACACCCCGGCAATAATCGACGGAACGCCGCTGAGGACGTTGGTAGCAAAGCGTACCCAGCGAGCTACTTGTCCGCTGCTGAACTCCGACAAATAAACTGCTGCCAATACACCAAAAGGAACAGCAATTAAAGAAGCAATTCCTACGGTCATTAACGTACCGACAATTGCATTGGCGATACCGCCTCCCGACAGTCCGGGCGGCGGCGGCAGCTTGGTAAACAAGTCTAAATTCAGGCGATTGAAACCTTGTACGGTGACATAGGAAAGAACGGCAAACAAAGGCAGCAGAGTGATGGCCAGACTAGCTCCAGCCACTACAGTCATCCCCAGATTAAACAGCGCTTGCGGGCTGTTTTTAACCTTCTTCAAACTGCCTGTTTTCGATACGAAAGGATTCTCGTCGGAGACGCTATTTGACATAAACTAAAACTATGTAGGAAATTGGGGCAAACTTCTAGTTGTACTTCGCTCTTACTTGAGAAACAATCCACTCTGCCAAAATATTAACAATCAGCGTCAGAATAAACAGAATTAGCCCAGTGTACATCAGAGCTGCTACTTGCAATCCCGAAGCTTCCGCAAACTGATTGGCCATCAAAGAAGCAATAGTATTTGCCGGAGCTAGCACAGAAAGACTTAACTGATTGGAATTGCCAATTAACAGAGTTGCAGCCATTGTTTCTCCCATAGCGCGACCGAGCCCGAGCATAATTCCGCCGACAATGCCGGAAAAAGCCGCCGGTACGAGCACTCTAAAAATTGTTGTCCAGCGAGTAGCTCCTAAACCTAGAGATGCTTGCCGCAATTCGGGCGGGAGACTGGCCAAAGAGTCGCGGGAGATAGCAGTAATAATGGGCAAAGTCATGATTCCCAATATTACTCCTGCTGGTAACATTCCCGGCCCAACTGGCGGGGTGCTAAAAATCGGCAGCCATCCGAAAGTGCCGTTGAGAAACTTGCCGAGAGTGGTAATCATGGGAATCAATACAGCAATTCCCCACAAACCGTAGACTACGCTGGGAATGGCAGCTAAAAGTTCTACTAAAAAAACTAAAGCTGTACGCACTGGCAGCGGCAAAAAATCTTCACTCAAGAAGATGGCAGTCCCTACTCCTAATGGTACAGCAATTAGGAGCGCGATCGCCGAACTGACGATCGTCCCGTAAATCATCGGCAGCGCACCGTACTCTTCTTTAACCGGATTCCAGCTACTGCCAAACAGAAAGCCCAAACCGTACTGTTGAATCGCAGGTAAAGCCCGGTAAGCAACGGTGAGCGCGATTGCCAGCAAAGTTAAACCAACTCCTATGCCCAAAATCCGAGTCAGCCAGATAAAGCCTTGGTCTAAGGATTTTTCTGCCCCAGAGCGCGATCTGCTCTGTGATTGAGCGCTGTGATTGTCTGAAATCATAGAAAAAAAACCAAATATATAGTAGCGGAAAATAGTCTGTTTCGGAAAAAGTTAGAAGGAAGCAGAAAGGAATACCGTAAATAAAATCAAAGAGGGGCTGGTTTATTAATCCCCTGACTTTTCAACAATTATTTTTGGTAAAACCTGACCATTGTATTTTGAAAGAGGTAAATGGCGATTTACCGTTGGGTGGGGCGGGTTTATCGGATTATTGATTTTAGGCAATTATTGTCGGTGAACCCGCCCCTACAGAAATATCTCTCTTGCTTTTTTCTTTCCCCTTTTTTCCAACAGTCAACAGTCAACAGTCAACAGTCAACAGTCAACAATTACTATTTGGCAACCTCAATTTTGTAGTCGGGGCTGATGCCGTCAGCGGCTGCGGCTACTTTTTCTTTAACGTTTTGGGGCAGAGGAACGTAGCCCAATTCAGGGCTGACCTTTTGACCTTCATTCAAGCCGTATTCAATCATGGCCTCGATTGCTTTGGCTTTGTTGGGGTCAGCAACTGTTTTGGGGACGAGTAGCCAAGTGTAGCTAACAATAGGATAGGAGTCTGCCCCTTCCGGATCGGGAATGAACGCCCGGAGATTCTCCGGTAGTACGACTGCTTCAAGGGTTTTTGCCCCCGCTGCGTCGCTGTACACTACAAAATTGCCGGCTTTATTCTCCAGGGCAGCAAACTTGATATTGTTGTTCTTGGCGTAGCCGTACTCAATGTAGCCTATAGCGCCAACGGTTTGTTGAATAGAAGCTGTGACACCTTCATTCCCCTTGCCGCCAATCTTACCGGCAGAAGGCCACTCTACTGTCTTGCCTTCCCCTACTTTTTCTTTCCATTCTGGACTGATGGCGCTGAGGTGTTTTGTGAATACGTCTGTCGTACCGCTGCCGTCAGAACGGTGTACAACTGTGATATTTTGGTCGGGCAGTTTAGCGCCTGGGTTAGCTGCTGCAATTTTGGGGTCGTTCCACTTGGTGATGTTCCCCAAGAAGATATCTGTGTAAACGGCTCTTGGCAACTTCAGTTCGGGTACGTCTGGCAGGTTGTAGGCGATGACGATGCTACCAGCCGACATCGGCAGCAAGAGCACGCCTTTGTCGGCTGGCACCTTCCCAATTTCCTCGTCTTTCATTGCGGTGTCGCTGGCTCCAAAGTCTACTGTGCCTTTGGTAAACTGTTCGACTCCGGCACCGCTGCCGACTGACTGATAGTTGATCTGTAATTTGGGGTTGGTTGTGTTGAAGTCTTGAAACCAGCGCTGGTACAGCGGTGCTGGGAATGACGCGCCGGCACCCGTCAGGGCTACGTCTGAGGCTAGGGCGAGTTTGGTGTTTGGTGTTGTGCCGGTGGCTGCAACGGGGGATGCGCCGGGGGATGCTGCGGTGTCGCCGGGGCTGGGACTGCTGCTTGTGGTTGTGCCGCCGCCGCAAGCTGCTACACTCAGGGCGATCGCCATAGCGGAAATTGCTGTAGTCAGACGGTTTGGATTAATCAAGTTGAGACGAAAAAGCATAGGTATAAAAAATCTGCGATCGTTATATGGGTGTCCCGCATCAGCATAGCGCGCAAAAGTAAAGGTTAGGTTAAGAATCTTTACACTTAAACCCAATTTAATATTAATTAATATTATTAATGTTATTTATGACCTTGACAATTGTGAAGTTATAAGATAGGGGGGAAGAGAAATAGCTACGGAAACAAGGAGTCGATCGCCCGATCGCGAAAAATTCCCCATTAAATTATCACAAGATCGAGGCTTGAGAACCAGAAAACCATACAATGGTGGTTATTTTGATAGTAGTGCTATTATTAAGAATTTAAAAGCTGCGGGCATTGAAGCTTGCATCTGACAAATACCTTCTGACGAATGCCGTTTGATGATACAGCAACCGCCCTGACGGTTAGGACGTTCTTAATTGCACAAACATAAACGGTCGATTGCAACTTCGGTCTTCCTTCTTTCTTCTGTTATAATGCCTGCTCCTATTGAACTAATCTGGGCTGTTATTGGTTTGCTCCTGACGATAGGAGGCACTTTTTTGCCTGCATCTGTCACAATTCCGATTGGGTTGTGGGACGATCGCGGACTTCAGGCGTACTCTTTAGGTGTTACCTATCAAATTGGAGCCGTTTTGCTAGTAGGCTGCATGGGGGGAAAAAATGCTGCGGCTCTCTCGCAAATTGCCTATTTGGCATTAGGATTAACTTTGTGGCCAGTTTTTTCTCAAGGCGGGGGCATCGGCTATCTCAAAGAAGCGAGTTTTGGGTATTTGCTGGGTTTTGTACCGGGTGCTTGGGTGTGCGGTTGGGTGGCTTTTAAGGTGGCTTCGCGGCTGGAATCTATGGCTTTTAGCTGTTTGTGCGGTTTGTTCACTGTTCACGCGATCGGCTTAATTTATCTAATTTTTACTTACTGGCTACCTCCAGCAAAAAAAACACCTTTATTCGATGAGATTCTTAAATATTCGGTTTATCCTCTGCCGGGACAATTGGCGGTAGTTTGTGCGATCGCAGTGCTGTCATTTACTTTGCGCCGCTTGATGTTTTATTAATTGGGGAATTGGGAATTGGGAATTGGGAATTGGGAATCGGTAATCGGGGATTGGTTGTTGTGTCAAATAAGGTTATACTGTACATTGCCCAACGGGAGAGTCATCTCGCTGCGGCTGGGATTGCTTTGATTCACTGCATTCTGCTCGCAATGACAAGTGAGATTGGAGTAAATTCTCTCAGGCCCGATGCCCCATTTTCTATTGCTTAATTCATGCGTTTTAAAAGAAATCCCTTGTTCTGGGTTGCTGCTGTTATCAGTTTAGTTTTAGACCACCTGGCTAAGTTTTGGGTGGTGCAAAATTTTGAATTGACGGTTCCTCCGCAAACGCAGCCACTGTTACCTGGGGTGTTTCACTTCACTTATGTTGTTAATACCGGTGCGGCTTTTAGTCTGTTCAGCAATGGCGGGGCGATTTGGTTGCGGTGGCTGTCTTTGGGCGTTAGTGTGGGATTGATGGTGCTGGCTTGGTTCGGGCCGCGGATTAACCGCTGGGAACAAGCTGGCTACGGTTTGATTTTGGGGGGAGCACTAGGGAATGGGATCGATCGATTTGTTTCGGGCCACGTTGTAGATTTTATCGATTTTCGGATCATTCGGTTCCCCGTATTTAATCTAGCCGATGTGTTTATTAATGCTGGGATTGTCTGTTTGCTGATTGCAACTTTTCACAGTGCACCGCCGACTCCGAAAAGTCAGGACGATCGCGATTCTATTTCAGAGTAAATTTGAAGAAGCAAGAAGGAAGTTCGCCAACCGATTCGCTTTCTTCGGATGTAACGGATGTAACAGCTAACTAACTGTAGGGTGCGTCAGCGGGGAGCTCCTTAGTTTGTGGTCGCCACATTCAACCCTGACGCACCCTACAATGACTTTGGAAATGGCTTAAAATGAGATAAGAACAGACCTATTGTTAAAACTAAATTTGCCCGTGAATCCTAATCCCTTTGGTCAAGAACGCTTACTATTTGCCCCAGCAACCCCCGATGCTGATGCTATCCCGACTATTTTTGCTTTTCCCAACGAGTACACGGTGGGTATTACCAGTCTCGGCTATCAGATAGTCTGGGCCACTTTGGCTGTGCGATCGGATATTGAAGTCAGTCGTTTATTTACTGATATCAGCGAACAACTTCCCCGAAATCCAGAATTACTGGGATTTTCGCTTTCTTGGGAACTTGACTATGTAAATATTCTAAATTTATTGGAATCTCTAGAAATTCCGATTTGGGCGTCACAACGAACTGATAATCATCCGATCGTATTCGGGGGTGGCCCGGTTTTTACTGCTAATCCAGAACCTTTTGCCGATTTTTTTGATGTGATTTTGCTGGGAGATGGCGAACATCTCATAGACAATTTTATTGATGCTTGTAAAGAAGTCCGTAGCGCCGACAGACAAACTAAATTGCGGCATTTAGCCCGAGTTCCGGGAGTTTACGTTCCCAGTTTGTACGAAGTAGCTTATCTGGATGCGACTGAGGGGATTAAATCGATTCATCCTGTCGATTCGGGAATTCCCAGTATGGTGGAAAAACAGACTTATCGCGGCAATACTTTATCTGCTTCCACTGTGGTGACAGAAAAAGCGGCTTGGGAAAATATTTACATGGTGGAAGTGGTTCGGAGTTGTCCAGAAATGTGCCGTTTTTGTTTGGCTAGTTATCTGACTTTGCCGTTTAGAACTGCAAGTTTGGAGGATTCGTTAATTCCGGCGATCGATCTCGGTTTAGCTGTGACTAATCGTTTAGGTTTGTTGGGTGCTTCGGTGACTCAGCACCCGGAATTTGAAGCGTTGCTGGATCGTTTGAATCATCCGAAATACGACGGGGTGCGGCTGAGTCTTTCTTCGGTACGGACGAATACGGTGACTGTTAAATTGGCAGAAATATTGACCAACAGAGACAGCAAATCTGTGACAATTGCGGTGGAAAGCGGGAGCGATCGCCTCCGCAAAATCGTTAACAAAAAACTCACAAATGACGAAATTATTCAAGCTGCTATCAATGCTAAGGCGGGAGGATTAAAGGGAATTAAACTTTACGGGATGGCGGGAATTCCCGGCGAAGAAATGGAGGATTTAGAGGAGACGGTGGCGATGATGCGGGCGATTAGAAAAGCTGTTCCCGGTTTGCGGTTGACTCTGGGATGCAGCACTTTTGTCCCGAAATCTCACACTCCTTTTCAGTGGTTTGGAGTGAATAAAGATGCTGAGAAGAGGCTGAAGTTTTTAGATAAAGAATTGCGGAAGTTAGGTTTGGAATTTAGACCTGAAAGCTATAATTGGTCTGTGATTCAGGGTTTGTTGTCAAAAGGCGATCGGCGTTTGTCAAAGCTGTTGGAATTAGTGCGGCATTACGGCGATACTTTGGGCAGTTATCGGCGGGCGTTTAAGGAGTTGCGGGGACAGTTACCGGAGATGGATTTTTATGTTTTTCAAGAGTGGGAATTGGAGCAGGTTTTGCCTTGGAGTCATTTAAAAGGGCCGCTACCGGAGGCGACTTTGAAGAAGCATTTGGCTGAGGCGATGACTCATACAACACGACAGCAAAATCAAGAATGTGAGAATTCACTAAGTCCCGTTTAGTAAATTAGATTATAATAGTCTCATGCGTGTCATTAGCCGAAAACGACTAAAAGAATTTTGGGAAACACACCCCAATGCTGAAACAAGTCTGTTGCTGTGGTATCAGCGTAGTTGTGATGCTGAATGGCAAAGTTTAGTAGATATTCGTAAAGTATTTCCTTCGGCTGACTTAGTAGGTAACTTTACGGTATTTAATATTGGTGGCAATAACTATCGGTTAATTGCTTTTATCGATTATGAATACTAGATAGTGTTTGTCCGCTGTGTTTTAACTCATGCAGAATATAATAAGGAGAACTGGAAAAATGACGACTGGTTTAAAAACTCCTAGTAGCTACTATATGGAGATAATCACAACTTTTCCACCGCGTCCAATTACTTGTGAAGCTGAGTTAATTGCTACACAAAATCGGATTGATTCTATTGTGAGTCGGAGAAATCTCACGCAGGACGATCGGGATTACTTAAACGTGTTGGGTAGTCTTGTTTATGATTACGAACAAAAACATGAGCCAATGCCAGTTTTGAAAGGTATCGCACTACTGAAAGCATTGATGGTTGAGGACAATATTCAAGAAAAAGATTTGGTTGATATTTTTGAATCCGAGTCTTGGGTATCTGAGGTGATGAATGGAAAGCGGGAACTGACGGCGAGTCAAATTCAAAAGTTAGCTAAGTTTTTCCATCTTTCCCCTGTAGCATTTCTTGAGTATAATTAATTGCCAGGATACTGGGATGAGTGACGCACTATAATATAATTATGCCCGAAGTCCAACCGAAAGAAATTCAGCGTTATACTACGCCAGACAACAGAGTGCCTTTCGAGGAATGGTTTAATTTTCTCCGAGATGGCAAAGCTAAAGCTAGAATTAGGTTGAGATTAGACAGAGTTCAAATCGGCAATCTCGGAGATTATCGATTTGTTGGAGAGGGAGTCTTTGAATTAAAAATAGATTATGGCCCTGGATACCGAATCTATTTCGGACAAGTCGGCACAACTATTATCCTGCTTTTGATAGGCGGGGATAAAAGCACTCAAGACCGAGACATACAGCAAGCTATCAAATACTGGACTGATTACAGGAGTGAAGATAATGCCTAAAAGTTTACCTTACCATCCCTTTCTAATAGAATCTCTCAAAAACCCAATAGATTCTGCTATGTATCTAGAGGCTTTTTTTGAAGAAGAAAACCCGGAAGCAGAACTGCTAAAAATGGTACTTAGCAATGTAGCAGAAGCTCTCGGCAAACAGCAGATGTCTCCCGAACAATATGAATTGCACTTAAAAAAACTGGATGAATTGCTGTCGCAGCAAGGAAATGATGCGATTTACAATCTGGGAACTTGGCTGACTGCTTTGGGATTGAAACTAACTGTTGCTGTTTGTACTGATACAGAGGATAATACTGCAAAGGCTGAAACGAAATCCGAAATAACTGTTTAACTTAATTTAGAAAATGCCCAATTTTAAATATTCGTCGCTGATTAATGCCACCGTTGAAGCAGTCTGGAACTTTCACGAAAGGCCGGACATTCTGCAACTTTTGACTCCGCCTTGGCAACCGGTGAAAATCATTCGCCGCGAAGGGGGACTCGATGTGGGTGCTGTATCAGAATTTCGCCTGTTATTGGGGCCGATTCCTGTAAAATGGGTGGCGACTCACACTGAGTGCGAACCATATCGCTTGTTTGTTGATGAACAAACTGAGGGGCCAATGGCACGTTGGGTTCACCGACACGAGTTTACCTCAGAAAATGGCAAGACTAGATTGACAGATGCGATCCTCTTCGAGGGCTTCGCTAACGCATTTTCGATTCCCGGCGGCCCGATTGTCGATTTGCTGTTAGGTTGGTGGGTGGAAATGCGGTTAACAGATATGTTTCGCTACCGCCACGAAGTTACAAAAAGAGAGTGCGAAAAAGATGCAAACAACGGCTGAATATTACTGTGCTTTCTGCGGCGAACCGAGTACAACTTTTGTTGATATCAGCGGTGGTATGGAGCAATCATATATCGAAGATTGTCAGGTTTGCTGTCGCCCGAATGTTCTGTATGTCAGAATAGATGAAGATACCCTGGATATTGAAATAGATACTGACTATCAAGAATAAGTGACTATAAAAATGTCGGAATTGCCTTTGAGGCTGACTTGGTAGAATTCATAAATCTTGAAGCGGCTGCTTCTACGAAGGCCTGAAAAATTCGAGAGTTTACCGAACAGTTTGGCGACATTTCTGGGTGCCATTGAATTGCTATCATCCAAGGGTGATAGCAGTGCTCCATTGCTTCTACCAAAGTGTCAGGTGCATCGGCTACTATTTGCCAATCGGATGTTACCTTTCGCACTGCTTGATGATGCCAGGAAACAACTGTTGTTGAAGTTTTTCCCATAATTTTTGCTAGCCGACTGGTTGGCTCAATTTCAATGGTATGCTCGATCGCGCGCGGGGGAATTCCCGATCCGTGATTAACCTCGTATCCGTAAGCATCCGGTACGTGAATCACCAAACTGCCACCGCTGGCTACGTTCAACATTTGCATTCCCCGGCAAATCCCCAACACAGGTATGTCAGCCTTCAAAGCTAGCTTTGCTAAGCTTAATTCAAAATTGTCGCGTTCTGCATTAACCGAGTAAACTGTGCGATCGACATAACCGCCATAAAGTTCTGGATTGATATCTCCGCCCCCGGAAAAAATCAAACCATCTACTGCATCCAAAATACTAGCCGGATCTAATTGATTGGGCGGCAGTAAAATCGGAATGCCACCAGCCGCCTGCACTGCATCAATATAAGTTCCATTTAAGCGATATTCGCCTGCTGGACAGCGGTTGTATGTTGTGATGCCAACAATAGGAAATTTTTTCATTTGCTAGAGACTGGGATATAATTTTTTACATTAATACTCAGAGTTGGCACTATTTGTAATCAGTGTTTCATGGGCGGGCTAGAAGCCCAACCCCTACTCCCCACAATAAAACTGACTTACTTATTGTGGAACAGGCATCTTGCCTGTTTCTTGTCTGATTACTTGTGATGGATTCCTACATTAAACTGAAAATTACCAGCACTGCTGTCTAATTTGTAACAGTTTTAGTATTAGTTTCCGGCAGCGGTTTGCGCGTGCACAGATAAGCCAGCGGCCCGAACAGCGGTACTAATGTTACTGCCCAAAATGCTGTAGAGTTTTGCATTCCTCGGCGCGCCATATCGTCTCCTAATAAGGCAGGAAATAGCAGGCAAAGCATACAAAAATCTAAACTCATTACGTGGATAAAACGGCTGGTTTGCCACTGTCCAATAAAATCAGACCAATCGCCTTTTGTCAAGCCAAAGGCAACTAAAGCAGCCGCGCCCAATGTTAGGGCAATGGCAGTAAAGCGGGAGTCTAATATCTTTAAAAAGATATTTTTTTGACCGGGAAATTCTGGATTCGGTTCGCGCAGGGCTAAATAAGGCAGCAAGGCAAAGGCGCCGACGCCAAAGGATAAAGTGGCAAACAACCATGCAGGTATTTTCTGCCCCCTGCCGTCAGCAAATAAGACGCAACTGTAGATGAGCGGCCAGACTCCCATGATGTTGAATAAAGCTACAATTAAAGGGTTGATGTCTGCTATTTTGCCTGTGGAAAGATTGGTAATTAGTGTGATGGTTTCTGGGCTGTCGGCTGGTGCAAATACAAAGGCGTAGGTGCTAAATGCAATCCAAATCAGCCAAAATCCTATTTTTCTGAACATAGTTAGTTTTTCTGACTTCTGATATTACTATAGCAAGCTTAAAGGGTTTTTGAATAATACTTTTTTTATTTACCGCAGAGGACGCAGAGGACACAGAGGAAGAGGAGATTAGATCGGAAGGTATTGCTATTTAATATTGCGGGTTTTGGGTAGATTGCTAAATTTTTGCATAAATTGGCGATCGATCCAATCTTTCCAGTACCACAGCAGCCGCGATTCCCACATGAAAGATCCGCGAGAGGCGATCGCCCTTTTATTCCCAGTACCAATTAACCCTAAGTATTGTTCCTGGGGTGCAAAGGGTTTCAGCGGTTTTTCTAATAAAAACTGCTGCAAATTCTCAAACAGCGGTTTGCCCTGACGCACTGCAAACACGCCTGCTTTGGGGCGCGGATAATTAACCATAGCAGCGATATCGCCCGCCCCAAATACGTTGGGGTGAGATACTGATTGCAGGCAATCGTTGACTTGCATAAAGCCGTTTGAGTCGGCTGCTAAACCGGATTCTCCGATCCAATTGGCTGCCGATGCTTGTGTCACCAAAAAAATGATCTCGCACTCTAATTCTAAACCTGATTTACAGGAAATTTGGTAATTGGTAGGGAATTGAGGATTGGTTTCCCTCTCAATCTTTTTTACGGCACAGACTTTTTCCTTTAAATGCAATTGAATGCCGCGACTAATCAGAATTTCTTGAAGGCGGCGACGTACCCGCTGATTGTGTCCCTGCATCAATTCCGCACCGCTGTGAAACAAATGAATTTCTAATTCTTCTTCTTTCTTCCCCCTTCCCTTTTCTCTCTTACGTCTTTCGCTGTACCTTAATATCCATCCGTTAAATCCGTTACACAATCCGCTGCCGAACCCCTCTTCCTTCCCCAATCGAGATTGCATATTTAATGCTAATTCTACGCCGCCTGCGCCGCCGCCTACAATCGCTATCCGCAGCGGTTTTTGGGGATGGTTTTGCCTTGCGGAAATTAACTGATTCCAGCTAGCTAAAAACTCCGGTACGGGTTTAGCTGCAATTGCATATTCTGCCGCACCCGGTACAGATAAAGTCGCAGGAGTGCTGCCGATATCCACAGAAAGCACATCAAAATTAATCGGAGGACAAGTTTGACAAATAACTAAATTTTTGTTAAGGTCGATCGCGATCGCCGGATCGATTAATATTTGACATCCGGCAAATTCCGCGAGCGATCGCAAATCGATATGACATTGATCGTAATTGTAAAACCCGGCAACGTGTCCCGGCAGCATCCCCGAATAAGGCGCGTGCAGCACGTCGCTAATCAGAGTCAAACGCACACCGGGCAGCGGTTTGATACCGAACATTTTTAATACGATAGCATGACTGTGACCGCCGCCAATTAACACTAAATGTTTCACAATTACAGATGTTCGATCGAGATGTTCTTTTCCCCAATATTGTACAGCACTCGCACTCCTGGGGCCGCACTGTCCGGTAAGGAAAGCTGGCAGTGCGTAATTGATTTCCCAGCCGTTAGACAGAATGCTGTCACTTACCCTCTGTCTCAGAGATTATACTGAGTTTAGTTGCGATCGCATAACATCAATTCACCCATTTCATTTAACAGATTCCAAAATCAGCGCAAATGGCTGTAGACTGTAGAGCGAGCAAATTTTATTACCAAATTATTCCGGGGTGTGTTTCAATAGCTAACTCACCATTCAAAACTATGACATTACGCATCATTCCGCGCAGTTGGCAGCGATCGATTAAAACTCTTTTCCCGCTTCTGTTTGCCCTCTCATTGATTATAGTATTGCTGGCGAACAACTTCATTCCGGCGATCGCCCAGCAACCCCGCCAGGAAATTCGCGGCGTTTGGATGACGACAAACGACAAAGACATCCTCAGAGATCGTCGCAAACTAGGAGATGCTGTCAGCAAACTAAAACGGTTAAATTTCAACACAATCTATCCCGTTGTCTGGAATTCTGGCTATGCAATGTATCCCAGCAATGTAGCGCAGCAAAAAGACATTCAACCCTTTGTTTACAGAGGGTTAGACGGACAAGATACGATCGCCGATTTAATCGATCAATCTCACCGCCAAGGCCTGCTAGTAATTCCTTGGTTTGAGTTTGGTTTCATGGCTCCTCCCACTTCAGAATTAGCCTTAAATCATCCCGATTGGCTGACACAAAAACAGGACGGCAGCCAAACATCAATCGGTGCAGGTGGCGAAGTAGTTTGGCTCAATCCCTTTCATCCAGAAGTTCAGCAATTCATTACCCAACTCGTACTAGAAATTACCACTCAATACAACGCCGACGGCATTCAATTTGACGATCACATGAGTTTGCCGTCTGAATTTGGATACGATGAGTACACAGTTGCTTTGTATACCAAAGAAACAAAAAAAGCTCCGCCCAAAGATTTTCAAAATCCAGCATGGGTGCAGTGGCGAGCAAATAAAATTACCGCTTTTATGTCGCAGCTAAATCAAGCCGTCAAAGCAGTCAAACCCAATGCAATTTTCTCAATTTCTCCCAATTACTACGAGTTTGCTTACAAACATCACCTACAAGATTGGCTGACTTGGGTGCGTTTGGATATTGCCGACGAGCTAATCGTGCAAGTCTACCGTTCCAATCTAGAATCATTTGTAGACAAGCTTAACCGTCCAGAAATGCAAGAAGCACAGCAAAAAATTCCCACCGGAGTTGGGATTATGACAGGTTTGAGAAATAACCCAGTACCGATTCAGCAAATTAAATCTCAGGTGCAAGCAGTCCAAGAATACGGCTTAGGCGCCGCTTTCTTCTACTACGAAAGCTTGTGGGAATATGCACCAGAACCTATCGCAGTTCGACTTTCTCAATTTAGCGGCTTCTTCCCATCTTCTGCATTCCGAACAGCGCTACAAATGCCCAGACGCGCGGCGACTTTCCCTCCGCCTGCGCCACCCAAACCCGATCCCAAAGCTAAGCCAGAACAACCTATCAAAAACAGCGCACCTTCGCCCTTGCCAACCACGTAAAAGAATTAAAGAGTCATCAGTCATTGGTAATTTTTTTCGGTGTGCAAGTAGTCCGACAGTCCGACAGGGGTTTAAACCCCTGTCTCATAGCTGAAGTCGTCTAAAGACGACTCTAGCAATTCTATCAAAGCTGTTTTTGTATAGAGTTAGCGCCGAATATATGTGTAACTCTAATTTTCAAAATAGAGATTACTATTTGAGTCGGTTTTAACCGACTTATGCTATTAGACAGGGACTTGAGTCCCTGGCTGCCCGTAGCAGAATGAAACAGCTTTACAGGGGGCTAGGGGATACGATTTATGTTCCTATAAAATATCCGTATTACCAACAACTACCATCAATAAAAATGCAAACTAACCAAAAAAATTTACTGCCAAAAATGGGCTGCGGCACTTGGGCATGGGGCAACCGACTACTTTGGGGCTACAATGAAAGTATGGACGAGGAATTGCAAGCCGTTTTCAATCTTTGTGTTAGTAACGGCGTCACTTTATTCGATACCGGCGACTCTTACGGAACAGGGAAATTAAACGGACGCAGCGAACAGCTTTTGGGGCAGTTTTCTCAACAATATCAAGGTGCAAACAAAGACAGTATTTGTATTGCGACAAAACTGGCTGCTTATCCTTGGAGACTGACGCGACAATCAATGATATCGGCTGGCAAAGCCTCTGCAGCCCGCCTCGGAAAAAATGTAGATTTGGTGCAAATGCACTGGTCTACAGCCAATTACGCTCCTTGGCAAGAGGGGGCTCTTTTGGATGGTTTGGCTGACCTTTACGAGCAAGGATTGGTCAAGGGAGTGGGCTTGTCTAATTACGGGCCGAAACGGCTGAAATGGGTGCATCAAAGATTTAGCTCGCGCCAAATTCCTATTGTTACTTTACAAGTGCAATATTCGCTACTTTCTACCTATCCGGTGACAGAACTCGGCTTGAAAGATGTTTGCGATGAATTGGGGATAAAATTGATTGCTTACAGTCCTCTAGCCTTGGGTTTGCTGACGGGTAAATATTCCGAAAACGGCCCTCTTCCTAAAGGTATCCGAGGTTTGGCGTGCAAGCAACTACTTCCGGGAATGCGATCGCTTTTGGAGTGTTTGCGAGAAATAGCGGCATTCAGAAACAAGACTGTTTCGCAGGTAGCAATTAACTGGTGTATCTGCAAAGAAACTATTCCGATTCCGGGCGCGAAATCTGCGGCACAGGCGAGGGATAATATTGGTGCTTTGGGGTGGGAGTTAGACTCCGGGGAGATTGCCGAATTGGATCGGGCGGCGGCGAGTGTGGATAAAAAAATGGTGCAGAATATCTTTCAAACTCGGTAAAAAGACTCTCGCGTGGGGTGGGGGCGGGTTTATTTAAGCTGTCTGCATTCTTTAAATCTTTTGGTGAACCCGCCCCTACAGTTTTTTGACGGCGGGTGCAAGAGATCTGGTTAAATAGATACGATCGCTGTAGGGGCGGGTTCTAAAAACTATCATTGCCTAAAATCAATAATATCATAAACCCGCCCCCACCGGATGACACAATCTTTCATTGATTCACACAAAACTTTTCCACACACCGCACAAACATTTCTACACCCATCCCCAAGGCAGTTTCATCAAAATCAAAACGGGGGTGATGGTGCGGGTAAGCCAAGTTTTTCTCTGGATTTGCTGAACCTAAAAAGAAATAGCAACCGGGGACTTCTTGCAAAAAGAACGACATATCCTCGCCGCCCATTGTTTGACATTCGGGAACGATTCCCGCAGGAGTTTCGACAACGGATTCTGCCACGTCGCGCACCAAATCAGCTATTCTCGAATCATTAATAACTGGCGGGTAAAGCGAACAATAATCTAATTGGTAATTAGCCCCGTGACTCTGACAAATTCCAGCAATTACTTGCTCGATTCGCTTGTCAAAATAACCTCGATATGCTGGATTGAAATAGCGCACCGTGCCACCGATTTGAGCGGTGTCGGCAATCACGTTGTGGGTGTGGCCTGCGTGGAATTGGCCGACAGTTACTACCGCTGAGTCGATCGGGTCAATGTTCCGCGCGACAATTGCCTGCAAAGCGCTGACAATTTGGGCTGTAACTACGATCGAATCCACAGTCTGATGCGGCATTGCGCCGTGCCCGCCTTTGCCAAAAATCGTGCAGTCAAAAACTTCCACAGCCGCCATCAGCGCCCCGCTGCGGACGCCTACAGTGCCCAAAGGCAGATTGTTCCACAAATGCAAGCCGACGATCGCATCAACATCAGGATTCTTCAAAACTCCCGCTTCAATCATCGGTTTTGCGCCTCCTGGCCCTTCTTCGGCGGGCTGAAAGATAAATTTTACCTTACCCGAAAAGCTGTGTTTGTGCTTAGCCAGATAACAAACAGTACCGAGGGCGATCGCAGTATGGCCGTCGTGGCCGCAAGCGTGCATAATTCCATCATGCTGCGATCGATAATCCACCTCATTTTCCTCTTGAATCGGCAAAGCATCCATATCCGCCCGAATTGCCAAAACCCGCCCCGGTTTGCCGCTGTCTATAGTTGCGACAATACCAGTTTTAGCAATATTAGTTTCATGCTCAATTCCCCATTCCTGCAACTTTTGTGATATAAACTGCGCCGTTAAATTTTCATCAAAACTCAACTCCGGTTTTTGATGCAAAAGGCGACGCCATTGGACTAGCTGAGGCTGCAAATTTCTAATTTCCAGCCGCAACTGAGATAAATCGACAGAGGTTAAATTCGGTAAAGTAGAAACCATGTTTTATTCTCCTTATAGCAATTTGTAAAACTCTCTCTTTTCTTTCTCTGTGCTCTCTGCGCTCTCTGCGGTTAAAATAAAATCTTAGTTTTTAACCGCAGAGGCCGCAGAGTACGCAGAGAAAGAAAAGATGGAAAAAGAGAGGTGTTTAGAATAGGGTTATTTAGAAGTCTGAGGAACTAAATTAACCCCTGGCAGTAACTGTTCTAAATCTAAATCTGAAGCAATTTTAGCTAATTTAGCAAGGTCAGTCGGGTCATCTAAATGCGGCAAAATACCCAACACAGGTATTTGAGTCAGCGACTGGATCAAATCAACGGGCGCTAAATCGGCAATTTCTTGTTCAGAATAAGCTTTAACGCAATTGAGCACAATTCCTCTCAGCTTAAAACCAGTGTGTCTGGCGAGAGCAACATTCGCCACAGCTTGCCCGATCGCCCCCAACTTCACAGGTACTACCAAAACCCCCCTCAGCCGCCAATCCTTGGCAATATCGGCCACCGTCAGTTCCCGCGTTACAGGCGATCCCAGTCCTCCCAAAGCTTCCACCAACACAAAATCCTTGCGCTCCGAGAGGCTTTGCCACGCCGTCCAGACCTTTTCGAGTTCGATACGTCTCCCCTCCCGTTCGGCGGCGATCGGCGGTGCTAGAGGCGCATCAAAGTGCAGCGGATTGAGTTCTTCGGGGGATTGGTCGAGGGAAAACAAACGGGTGTAAAGTTCGCGATCGCCCGTTCCTGTTTGCATGAGTTTCATAATTCCCAAACTGCGATCGGGAAAATACATTTGCCAATAAGCAGCCAGAGCGGTGGTCAAAACAGTTTTGCCCGCGTCGGTATCAGTTCCAGCAATTAGCAGCGAGTTCATTGGCAAATAGCTAACAAGTAATTGGCCTCAACCTCAGTCTAGGGGAATTTTGCCAGAAGTTTAGAGTTCTGGCGATGGTGCGGGTGTTGGTGCGGGTTCCGGTTCCGGCGCTGGTTCCGGTTCCGGTTCCGGCGGCGGTGCAGGAGTTGGTTCCGGTTCCGGCGACGGTGCGGGTGTTGGGGCAGGTTCCGGTTCCGGCGCGGGTGTTGGGGCAAGTTCCGGTGTTGGCGCGGGTGTTGGTGCTGGTGTTGGCGACGGTGCGGGAGTCGGTTTGGGCGCTGGAGTCGGCGCTGGCGTCGGTTTTGGTGTCGGTTTGGGCGCTGGAGTCGGCGCTGGCGTCGGTTTTGGTGTCGGAGTTGGCGCTGGGCTTGGTTCTGGGCTTGGTTCCGGCAAAGGTTCTGGGTTCGGTTCCGGCAAAGGTTCTGGGTTCGGTTCCGGTAAAGGTTCTAGGGTTGGTTCCGGCAAAGGTTCTGGGTTCGGTTCCGGTAAAGGTTTTGGGCTCGGTTCCGGTAAAGGTTCTGGGCTTGGGGTTGGCAAAGGTTGGGGGGTTGGGGTTGGCAAAGGTAGCGGGTTTGGTACCGGAGTTAGTGTCGGCGTGGGACTTATAAGTGCTGGCGGTGTCGGAGTGGGTTTGGGGCGCGAATTGTTGAGAAATGAGCCGACTAAAGCCCAGGAACCGAAGCCCGTCAAGATTACTAAGCCGGCCAGCAGTCCGATCGCAGCGATGGGATTGTCCCAAAAAGAGCCGCCAACAGGCTCAATTAACGGGTCAGGCTGGTTTGGCGGGGGGGGACTGGGGGCGGCTGGCTCTGGCGGCCTGCCCACGGCCACCGTTGCTATTAGCGAAGGGTTTGTCTGCACCGCTGCTGGCGCGGGCGGTACAGTTGGCTGGCTGGGTTTAGGATTAGTTTGGGCGTCGAGTGCTTGGGCGACTTCGCTGACAGATTGATATCGATCGCCCGGAGACCGGCTCAACATCCGATTTAGCACTAAAGCCAAACCCGTGCTCACCTGCGCTTGCTGCTGCCAATTCCACTGCAGCGTTGTTCGATCGAGCAATTCCTGCGGTTCTTTGCCTGTCAGCAGGACGATCGCCGTTACAGCTAAAGCGTAGAGGTCGCTGCTGGCTGTTGCCCGCCCGCTTTGCAACTGTTCCATCGGCGCGTAGCCGATTTTACCGACTGTTGTCGCGTGGGCTGTTCCTTCGGGAGACTGGACTTTGGTGGCGAGTTCTTTCACCACTCCAAAGTCGATCAGCACCGGCAACTGGTCGTTTTCCCGCCGAATTATATTTTCTGGGGAGATGTCGCGGTGGATGATGCCGCGGGCGTGGATGTGAGCCAGTACCGGCAGCATTTGCCGGATAAATACCAAGACTTCGGCTTCGGTGAAGGTGCGACCCTTTGAAGTTCGATCGAGCATTAGTTCGCGGTAAGTCATCCCTTCCACGTAATCCTGCACTAAAAACAAACGCTGGTTCTCTTCAAATATTGCCCGAAACTGGGGAATTTGCGGGTGCCCAATTTGGTAAAGTATTGCCGCCTCTCTTTGAAACAATTCCTTCGATTTTTCCAAAACGTATGGCCCGCTTTGCACCGGAATCAATTCCTTCAGGGCGCAGCGTTCTTGAAACCGTCCCAAATCTTCTACTAAATAAGTCCTGCCAAATCCTCCTTGGCCTAAAATATTCACCAAGCGGTAGCGGTTTTGTAGGAGAGTTCCAATAGCAATAGGTGGCTGCATAAGTTTAAGTAGAAACTGTTAAAAAATAGACGATCGCTCACAGACTTAGTAATGCTAGGTCTTTAATGCTCTTGAGCATACTTCACTATCTGTAGTCCCCAGTCCCGACCAAAGTTAGTATTTTACATTTTTTATGACATTCTTGGACGCAATGATGGTCAGAAACCGGATTTTTTCACCAAAATACAAAGGTTGCAACCCGCATATCCGATCGAAAACCCGGTTTCTGCGTCAATATCTCAAGGGAGAAATGCACGATTTTTCGTAGAAACCGGGTTTTTTGGTCTTAGCCCTAATAAATTGTCGCCCCCCGACCTAAGCCATACATCTCTATAAAGCTTGAGATTATTTATGACCAATGACCAATGACTACTGACTAATGACTACTGACTAATGACTACTGACTAAGCTTTGCTTTCACCATGTCTTGAATTCTGTTACCGTCTGCTTTGCCCTTAAGCTGCTGCATTGCCTTGCCCATCACCTTGCCCATATCTTTTGCAGAAGTAGCGCCAACCGAGGCAATCACTTCGTCAACTACTTGACTCACCTCTTCGTCTGACATCTGCGCCGGCAAATACTCTTCAACAATTGCCAACTCCGCCTCCTCTTGTGCCACTAAATCTTCGCGGCCGCCTTTGCGGTATTGTTCGATCGAATCCCGGCGCTGTTTGGCTATTTGCATCAAAATTTCCATTTCTTGAGCTTCTGTCAGCGTTTCTTGCCCGGAAGGACGAAGGCTGACTTCTTTTTCGAGAATAAATTTCTTGATGCCGCGAACTGTTTCCAAGCGAACTTTGTCCTTGGACTTCATGGCTGCTTTGATTTCTGCGTCAATGCGTTCTCTTAAGCTCATCGATTTCTACCTTGCTTTGCCCGATATCAAAAATCTGAAGTGTGCTTCCGATTCTTAACTTTTTTTACAGTATTTTTCAAGTTTATTGCCTGTTGGTGGCATTTTTATCGGCTTTAACCCGGATGCCTTGGGCTTTCGACTGAATTTGGGGTGGCTCCACTTCCAGCCTCAGCCCCAAATTGACTCTCGCCAGAACTTTTAGACGCAGGGGCACAAGTGCGATCGTACTTCTGCCAGTACAGAGTTCGCTAGAACTCACATTTTGCACCATTCTCGCTTAACAGGCTGGACGGCCTGTTCCACAAAGAGTAGATTTTCTCGCTTCACAGGCCGTCCAGCCTGTTCCTAAAAAGCTTATTGACAATGGTGCAACATTTCAGCTAGAACCCACATTCCACGCCCTGGGGTGTCACACAGCATAATTACGCAGAAAACTCTATCTTTAAAGTAATAATTTATCCTTTTTTAAAAAATTTACGTTAATCTACGGTACTCTAGTATAAATTATACTTTTATTTCTAGATAAAAATAAGTAAAAACCGATAGTGACAGTTGAAGGTGCTGAATCGGGGCTATAAACTGGGTCGATCGGACATATTTCTGCAAGTCCTATTCAATTGGCCTAACTTAACACTTGTGGTCGCCTCGAATGTTAAATCTCTTAAAAAATTGGCTGAATATTTCTAGTTTCAGATGGTAAGATAGCGATGGAATAAACGTCCTGCAAGAGGCCTGCTGTGATCCGTTCTGCTACTTTACCGCTTCCGCTTCCCGAGCCGCCAATTTCCGCTCATGACCGTCTGCGGCTGTTTTCCGGTTCTGCTAATATTCCCCTCGCCCAAGAGGTGGCTCGCTATCTGGGGATCGATTTGGGGCCGATGGTTCGCAAGCGGTTTGCTGATGGGGAACTCTACGTTCAAATTCAAGAATCGATTCGGGGTTGCGATGTTTACTTGATTCAGCCAACTTGCTGTCCGGTAAACGATCGCCTCATGGAATTGTTAATTATGATCGATGCTTGTCGCCGCGCTTCGGCCAGACAAATTACTGCTGTCATTCCCTATTACGGATATGCTAGGGCTGACCGCAAAACGGCCGGAAGAGAGTCGATTACTGCAAAATTAGTGGCTAATTTGATTACGGAAGCTGGGGCAGGTCGCATTTTGGCGATGGATTTGCACTCGGCTCAAATTCAAGGTTATTTTGACATTCCTTTCGATCACGTTTACGGTTCGCCGGTGCTTTTGGATTATCTGGCGAGCAAGCAATTGACGGATATTGTTGTGGTTTCGCCGGATGTTGGCGGAGTCGCTAGGGCGAGAGCTTTTGCCAAAAAGCTTGGTGATGCTCCCCTGGCAATTATTGACAAGCGCCGCCAAGCTCACAACGTCGCCGAAGTGATGAACCTCATCGGTGATGTCAGGGGCAAAACTGCTGTTTTGGTGGACGACATGATCGATACTGCCGGCACGATTTCTGAGGGCGCGAGATTGTTGCGCCGCGAGGGTGCGAGGCAGGTTTATGCTTGTGCTACTCATGCGGTGTTTTCGCCTCCAGCCATCGAGCGTTTGTCTAGCGGGGTTTTGGAAGAGGTAATTGTTACGAATACAATTCCTGTACCGGAAGAGAACCGTTTTAAGCAGTTGACGGTGCTTTCGGTAGCCAATTTGCTCGGAGAAACTATTTGGCGGATTCACGAAGATAGTTCTGTTAGCAGTATGTTCCGCTAGAGGGCAAAGACACTTTTTGAATGTTTGTTTGAGGGTGCGTTAACAAGAGTGTAACGCACCGTTTTTTTTCCAAGAGTGCGATCGTTTCCCGCAAGTAATCAGCCCAGGCTCATCTAAATTTTACTGTCAAGTCCCATCAAATTATTGTGGAGTGGGTGTCCCGCCCGGAAAATACAATTTAGATGCCGAACAGCTTATCAAGTTCCTCGGTAAAATAACGGTTATAAGTTTGTACTGAGGACTCAAGTCCTCATACAATTCGCTCGGAGTTGAGTTTTCACTACGAACCAATGTGACGATCGCCGATCGCACTTGGTACCACCGGAACAAGAGATGGTAAAATTCTATCTTGTTGTTGGAAGAGGGCGACTTTTTTATATTCTAGATAAGTCTCATCAGCATAAGGAGCCAATAGGGAAAAATCATGAAACATTCACTTGTACGAACAGTCGCCGCACTGGCAGGTTCAGCAATTTTAACACTTGGGGCGATCGGTTCGGCTAAAGCATTTACTTTTGACGAAACCGAAATTAACCAAGACCGAGTAATTGTCATCGCCCAACCCCGCCCTTCCGGCGGCTACCAATTGCTAATTGTAGAACAGGTATCTAACACGCGACAATGCTGGAGCGAAAGTGGCTCTAATCCCGTGAAAGTCGATCCATTATTAGTTAGTTTTGATTTCACCGGTATTTGTGGCCGCGCAACAGACAGCAACGGCTTTTCAATTCGCATGGCCGGCACCGATTTAGCATTAAAATACGCCCTGACTTTGGAAATTGTTGATGGCAATGTTCTACTAATTGGAACTCCAGTAGATTACCAAGGTAAATCGGTGGTGATAGGCCGCACAAATGGCGATGCTAACGAATTTATGAAAATCACTCTCGATCCTGCTTGGCGCTTGAGCAAAAGAGCTTATCAAGGCCGCACATTAGGTCACTTTTATTTCACTACCAATCAACCCGCACCGGAAGAAATTAGCAATACCGGAGGCAATACCGAGGCAACACCGCAGCCAACACCGCAGCCAATACCAATACCAATACCGCAGCCAATACCGCAGGCAACACCGCAGCCAATACCGCAGCCAATACTGCAGGAAATACCAATACCGTAGGCAATACGGGCTTTTCTACAATTTGGAGATAGCTACCGATGATATCCACGCTTCCGAAATTCAAGAAGCTGTGGGCTTTGGGTTTGTAGCCCGGTTTTCTCAAGATAATACCTTTCGATCGCAATTTGCTGTTACCAGAGAGCAATTGGTATCTTTAGTTTGGGAATTTTTGAAATGAATACAAGGTGCTAATATCACCTTTCCTAGCCATATTTCTATCCGTCCCTATAGCGACGTTGATATTTCCCGCTGGAGTGCCGGAAAAGTTCTATTTGCGCGGGACAACAAGATAGTTAGCGGCTATCAAGATGGAAGATTTAAACCTTCGCAGCCCGTCACTCGCGCTGAATTGATGGCGGTGCGCCGTCGGGCGCCGCAATGTGGTTTGTCTGCGCGGGGAATGCAGCCAAAATTAGTTGCTAAAGAGCCGTCTCAAACTTTTTCAAACATTCAGAATTATTGGGTTGCTTCTATTATCATTCAAATGTCTTCTGATTGTTCTGTTGCTTCCGATTTTAAGGAAATTGGCTCGGTTTGCTCCGAATGATTCTGCAAAACGGAATTAGGCGGCTGCTACTTTGCGGATGCTGAAATGCGTTAACGCTTAGTAGGGCGAATTAGATATCCGACAACTTTGGCGAAGTCGGGTATCTGAGTATTCTGTTTTTTTTAGCTTGACATTTTACGCTACACCGTAATCAGTATACGGTCGTTTGTATGGCGGTTGCAATCCCAAAATAATATCCTCTCTCGGTACTCCCATTGCAACTAATTCCTCCGCAGGATTTTCCTCAGTCAAATTTTGTTGAAGCCAGATTTTTCCATCTTTGATGTCAATGTGAATGAAGGTTTGATAAATCCGGGTTAAGTGTTCCCAGCAGACATTTATCCACTGATAACGATCTCGCTCTGTGTCTAAAATTAGTTGCACTTCGACTTCATCATCGGAAACATCATTTTCGGCATAGCGGCTCATTAATGTCTGAACGTATTGACGATATTGAGCTAGTTTGTCCATTGCACAATTACCTCATTTGTTGGTTAATACTTATATGTTACACTATTGTCAAGAACGGGCATCTTGCCCGTTTCTAAACAAGTAATTTTATTGTGGAACGGGCAAGATGCCCGTTCCTAAACAAGTAATTGAGAAGGGTGCAAGATATCAGTTAATCAGGATTAAAGTTCTCAATACAAAGCAGTTCGCAATCAGGACTTTAGTCCTCATCATATTGTTTCCTTGCTTTTCTTCTTAGATGGCTTCTTAGGAGTTTTCTGGACGGGGATTGTCTCTAATTCTTGCTGTGCGATATCTGAGGTTGAGTTGCACAAGTCGTTTAAGGAAAGTTTTTGTTGCGATTCAAGTTCGTTTAGCAAGTTTGAGGCGCTTTCTAGTATTTGCTTCCCCTGTCTGGCTTGAATAGTAGTTTTATCTTCGATCGCATCCAGCAACACAAAAATCGAGACAGTCTGCCAAATATCTAAATCGTCGCCGACTACATCGCACTCAGACACGATTTTGCCGTTTTCTGGGACGTGAATTCCTAAGCCGGAAACTTCAATTAACGGCTGGATTTCTGCTAGACTTAAATTCGCAAGGTCAGTAATTTTATGTTCGAGGGATACTAAATCGGCTAAATCGGGCAAGTTGACCGATTCTGGCGTTAAAGCATCGAACTTGAAGGTAAGAGTTTGATTCAGCGGATCGGAAATGGCGTAAATTGATTGAATTTGCGATCGACTAACCGCACCTTTATCCAAAAAATCTCTGCCTTGCGGGGCGATCCTCTTCGAGGGCTTCGCTAACGCAATTTGGCCATTTTCAGCCACCTCCAAGATTTCCAAACTAACCAGAGTCGCCGCCGCAGTCTTCACAAAAATCTCGTCTAACCCCAGCAAATCCGCCAATTCCTTCAAAGTTGGCGCAGGTTCAAACTCAACGCCCGCCCGCAAAATGAACTCTTCCAACACATTAAACTCGCGCGGTTCGCTAATTGCCACCTCCAGCGGAGTTTGCCGGATTGCAAAGCGGAATTGACGCGCCGCCAACACTGACAAACCCGGATTTTGCTGCTCAATTTGTTCCGCTAGCGAAATTAAATTTGAGTCAATTGTTTTAGTTGAGGACGTTAGAGACATCTACAAAACCTCCGCAGTGACGCACCGTCTTTGAAACTTCCTGATACATTTTTCCCACCGTACCTAGTTGTTGGGTAAATAAATCGTGGCAGCCGACAACAATCAGCAATTCTTGAGCGCGGGAAAATGCCACATTCACCCGTTCAGGTTCCTTCGCAAATCCAATATCGCCCCTAACATTATTGCACACTGTGCTGACAATAATTACAGGTCTTTCCATGCCTTGAAATATGTCAACCGTACCAGTACGGATGCTCAAAGCAGGGAATCTTTCGCCTTCGATTCTGTCTTTAATTGCATTTAATTGAGCAGCATAAAAAGTGATAATTCCGATTTCTTTCGGTGGTTCACCGTCGGCAACTTTGGGCTGCCAAGCTATCTCCATTTGTTCGCACAAAAGCTCGATCGCGTCAATCTCCTTGACATTCAACCGCGAAGTACCCTGTTTTTCCTCTTCAAACCCTTGTCCGATAGGCGTTTTCACCCACAGGATATGATTGTTTTCTTGAATGATTCTACCTGCGAGGTTGTGGGCGCGCTTGGTGTCAGCTTCCTGAATGCCACAGTTGAGTTTTTGCTGGTAAAACTGATTGATGGCGCCCATGATTTGCGGGTGCATTCGGTATTGAGTTGTCAGCATTTTTTTGATGCTGTCGCTGGCATTTTCAAACAATACTTTGAACAAAGATTCTTTGATGAAGCTAAGTTCGTCTCCGGTACAGCCGATGTCTTCGGCAATATCGTCGATCGTACTTTGATTGAACATCGGCGGCAATTGCCTGTGATCGCCCACCAATACTAACTTTCTGCCTTTCAAAGCGGGGATTAACAACTCTGGCGGAGTGCATTTGCTAACTTCGTCAATGATAACTGCATCAAAGCTGGGAAAGTTTTTAGTAAAATCGAAACTAGCAGCCTGTACGCAAGTAATGCCGATCACGTTGGCATTGTCAATATAAATTTGCTTTAAATCGTTGCGGTCTTTTTCTGATGGATTGCGGAGTTTTTCAATCCAATCTGTCACAAAGTTTTGAAAACGGTTTAGTGCTGTTTCTTCTTGTTCTAATTTCCGCTGCCAAGTTTTGAACAAACGCTTAATTTTGTTTAAAAAAGGTGCGCTGAATAATCCTGTATTTGGAACTTCTGGCTGGTATTGAGTCGGGATAGTTTGCCATGCTGACTCCCACCAATTTCTCTCAACAAGCAATGCTGGTGTTGGTTGCTGCTGTTGCAGTTGAGCGTTAATTTCGCTCAACTCTGCTTGAAGTTCGGCGAGTTGCTGCTGCGAAGTTGCAGCCGCAGTTTGCAGCGGGGATAAATGCTCGTCAAGAGTGTTTTTGATTGTCTCCAAAACCCCAAAAGGATCTAAGTCAGCAATGGATTTTTCTAGCTGAATCGCGCTTGCTTTCCAAGCCTCAACTTGCTTGACAAACTGCTGCGGTTGCTCCCAAATATTGGATTTTTGGGCGAGATATTGTTCTGCTAAAATCCGCAACTTTTCAGGTACATTTGGCTGTTGCACAATTGCTTGCAACAAATTAGTAACTTCGCTAATTTTTAAATTCGCCTCTTGCTGCGCTGTTTCTACCTGAAGTTTAGCAGCGGATATTTGCTGCTGGTTTAAGGTTTGACCGATTTTATCTAATAACTGTTGCTGTTTTATAAGCTGCTGTTCGGTTTCGGTTTTCAGGGGAAGTACGCACTGACGCGCATTTGCGAGGATGCTGTGCAGCAATTCTTTGACTAGGCGATCGCACGTAGCCTGGATCTGATTTGGCTGCAAGGATTGACTGTAAAATTGTTGAATGTTAGCTAAGAAAGTCGCTGCTTTTTCGATGATGAATTTGCGCTGACTTTGGCTGACTTGGGAATAGCTGGCGAAGTCTTTGGCTAGTTGCTGCCACTGTGTACGATCGCCCGCAGAGAGCACGATCGGCGTTTGAGTCAAATTTAGGTGCAAAAACTCGCTAAACCGGAATTGTTGCCCTTGTATGTCCTTAAAACCAGCGCTTTCTTCGTGGGCTACCGCCTTTTGCAACCGATCCAAATCGGGCAAATTGACTTTGCATTTGGGCGGCACGATCGGCAATTTGAGCGATCGGGCAATTTTCAGCAATCCTGGCGGCAATCCTACCATATCATCCGTAAGCATTGCGCCCGTTTCCCAGCAAGTTTTCACCACCTCATAGAGTTTCGTATCCGCCGTCTCGATCCACTGTGCAACGGCGACGACAACGGCTGCAATTTCCGCTTTTCGCAGTTCCAAATTCTTGATTTTCTGTTCGAGATTTTGGCGGTGTGTCTGATTTTGTCGATCGCCCAATTCGAGTTGATTCACAGCCTCAGACATCTGCCGCGACACCCGCAGCGACTCCGCAACCGCCGACATAGCGTGACAAACATCATCAGCGCGATCGAAAGCCGTCTTAAATTCCGATATTTGCGCTGCTACAGTTTCCAGCAGCCAAACCCCAATCCCAAACGCGCCGCAAGCAGGGCGATCGAACCCAATTTGAGTAGCATTGCTAGCGGCAATCCGAACATTTGCCATAAAGTTTTCTACTAAAACATTGCCTTCTGAATAGGGTTTTAGTCGGGGCATAAACTCGGCAACTTCTGGAGATTCCCAGTTAACTTGCGGCGCATCCAGTATATTTTCTAGCCCCGCAACAACAGATTCAATCTCGCTTTTTTCGGTTAAAATCAGTTCATAATCTGCTGCTTGCTGGCTGCACTTTTCCTCAAGACTTGCTTTACTGTCGTGCAGGTGTTTGAGTTCATTAAAAAAATCTTTCTCGGCGGCAAAGTAGGCGGTAAATCGCTCGGAGTCTGCCACCAACTGGCGCAAAGATTTGACATTCGTTTGGCGCTGCGAGAGCTTTTGTTCGCAGTCAGCCGCCGTATTTTGCAGCCAAGTGCCGATCGCATTTTCCTCTAAAAACGGCTGCCCTTCTTCCTGCACCTTATGAGCTTTTCCCTTCCGCAAAGCCCGAATCGCCGGATTGTGAACTAACCGACTCAAAGCATTGTCTACAGCCAAATTTGCTTGGGAAGCAATGAGCGTTTTGCCGCCCTGACGGGCAATTTGATAGCAAATCTCCGCAATCACAGTCGTTTTGCCCGTTCCCGGCGGGCCTTGAATCAAAATTAAATCCCGCGCCGAAAGCACCGTTTCTACGGCGGCAAGTTGATCCTCATTAGCATTGCGATTTAATAAGTTTTCCCGCTCCAATTTAATCAGTTTTTCGGGCTTTCTCGCCTGAGAAGAGTCGAATAAAAACTCGCTCAAATAGGGATTTTGAGCGCGGCCATCTGTCAGCATTTTTAAAGCTTTTTTCTTGCGTTCAATCTGACTGATATCGCCCGCAGCCTCAAAATACAAGAATCCTTGTTTGGGCATTTGATATCTGCCGCCCGCCATGCGAACTCCTAAATCAACATCTAACTTAATCCGTAATTTACTATGTTCAAAGTCAATTTCGGCCATGCTACCCAATGTCTCTCCATCGCGGCTGCTTCTGCTTCCGGGCGGCGAATCAAAAAGGATAATTTCTTCATTTCTGGCTTTTTTTAGCCTTTCGCGAAAGTCGCCCAATTCTAAGGGATTTTCCTCATAGCCGTCAAGAGTTGCGGAATTGCGCTCAATTTGAAAAGTGACTATTTTAAAGCCGGAACCGTAATTGTGTCCTCGAAAAGGCACGCAAAATTGACGCGCTTCGGCGATGCGTTTTTCAACATTTAAAAAAGTATGCCAAACTTTTAGCTGTTCCGTAGTCGGTATGTGCCTGTCTTCCCAAAATGGCATTTGTTGGACGCGGGCGATCGACTTTGCAGGAATTGGCGATCTGCTGTTAGCCAAAAGTCGCAAATGAACCGGCAAAGCATACCCATCTTTCCTCCCTCTAGGAACCGCCACCAAACCAGCATCCAGCAGTTTTAAACCGCCGATTCCGTCTTCACAGCGTACAGTTGCTAACAAACGCAAAGTGCGATCTGCTTTTTGCAACAATTGAGGTAATTCAAAATCCTCTTCATCCGTAGCAAGCAGCAATTCCCAGATTTCTTCTTCAGAAAATCTCTCATTTACCTTTTGGCGGCGCACGTAGAACAGATTGTGCGATTTCCCAGCTATCTCCGACATCAGAATTTCCGCACGCTCTTTGCATTCCCAATCGGAATATTTCGCTAAAGCTGCTTCTCCTTCTATATCCCGAATAAACTTATTAATTGTGCGATCGCCGCTAAATTTATATCCCCAATCTTCTGTTACTAAAGATGGCATATTTAGATTTTAGATTTTAGATTTTAGATTGGATTCAAGATTAGCACATCGGAACTTGTGCCGACCGAACCGCTACATCCCAAAAAAAATTAAGGTGTGCAGTGCACACCCTACGACCATCGCAAGTTACCGTACAGGCGACGGGCGATCGAATTAAACAGTTTAGAATCAAAAGGGCGAACGATGGGACTTGAACCCACGAATGGTGGTACCACAAACCACTGCCTTAACCACTTGGCTACGCTCGCCGTATCAGTTTTAACTATAGCATCAGATATCAGTACAAGTCTAGGGGGTAAAGCAAAAATTTTTTGAAATATTTCTGAGCGTCCCTGAACCCGACAGATAGATTGTACCTTAAATTCCAGGCACATTAAGAGTTTCGCCGAATTTTCGCACCGCGCGATCGGCCTGTGCGATCGGCCTGTGCGATCGGCAATTATCCCGCCCCCAGCACTCAATCGATTTTAGATTTTAGATTTTAGATTTTAGATTTTAGAATTGAAGCATTGACTTGCGCGAGATAAATTCGGGGGATCCTTTATCGGATACAGGTTTTTTATGTCTCCACGGATGAACCACGTGGCGGGTATCCTGGATGCTTTCTGTCGTGTGGCCCGGACTCAGCAGCTTTGGCCGCGTCCCGATTCGACCCAGCGCATTAAAATAGCCTTATCAGCCCAGGCGCATCTACATTTTAAAGTCCAGTTTGATAAAAACTCACCTCTGACACCATTTTTAAGAACAGGCAAGATGCCTGTTCCACAAAGAATGAATTTCTTGTAGGGTGGGCCCTTCTAGCCCGCCCCTAAAAGCCTGATTGAGAATGGTGCAACATCTCAGATGAAATGCTTGTGGGGTGTCCCGCCCGCCCGAAAAATATAACGCCAGAAGCGGGACAGCTATCAACCATCCCTATTCTCTCTCTTCTCTCTTCCCTCTTCCTTCGCGCAGCTTCGCGTCTTCGCGGTTCGTTTAAAAAAAAGTCTTGTCCGCAATCTAAAATCCAAAATCTAAAATCTAAAATCAATATGAGCTACTGTATCAACCCAGAATGTCAAAATCCTCAAAACTCCCACACCGCCAAATTTTGCTTAAACTGTGGCTTTAACCTGTTGCTGAGACAGCGATATCGCCCGATTGAACTTTTAGGTAGAGGCGGATTTGGTAAAACTTTCCTAGCAATTGATGAAGACATCCCATCTTTACCCCGCTGTGCAGTCAAGCAATTTTATTTTTACGATCGCGATCCCGAAATTTTCAACAAAGCCGTTGAATTATTTCGGCAAGAAGCCGTCCGTTTAGACGAACTCGGAAAACACCCGCAAATCCCCACATTATTAGCGGGCTTTGAACAAGAAGGTCATATTTATTTAGTTCAAGAGTTTATAGAGGGATCGACTCTTAAACAAGAATTAGACAAGAGTGTCTACGATGAAAATCAAATTTGGCAAGTGCTGCAAGACTTATTGCCCGTGCTGCAATTTATCCACGACAAGCGCGTCATTCACCGCGACATCAAACCCGAAAATATTATCCGCCGCCAGTCGGACAACAAACTCGTATTGATTGATTTCGGCATTGCCAAACTGCTGACTGATTCAGCGATACTCCGTTCAGCAACGCTCATCGGCAGTCAAGATTATGTAGCTCCCGAACAAATGCGCGGCAAAGTATTTCCTGCTAGCGACCTTTACAGTTTAGGTGTTACTTGCATTCGCCTCATGACACAAGTTCCTCCTTTGGATATGTACGACTGCAACAACGATCGCTGGTGGTGGCGCGAGTTTCTTCCCAAAGCCACGAGTATTAGCGACGAGTTAGGCGAAATTTTAGATAAATTGCTGCAAACTCGTCTCACTCAGCGTTACAGTTTTGCTGCGGAAGTTTTGCAAGATATCCAAGCAGCTTTAGATATTCGCCATCAAAATTTGCGATCGCAAAAAAAGCCGCTCATCGCTCCTGCTCTCGGTAATAGCGACAACTCTGCCGATATCGGCCCGCTACAAACTTCTGATTCTCCAATTTCACCCACAAATGCCGTCGCCAATTCCCCAGAAACTTTTTCCTTATCTGTTACTTCAAATCTAGCTCCCACCATGATTTCTGCACGGGGAGTAGATTATACCAAACTGCGGGATTTTTTGTCAAACACAAAGTGGAAAGAAGCCGATCGCGAAACTTGGACTCTGATGTGTCAATCTCTTTCCCAGCCACCGGGAACTCAGCTAGAAATCAGCCAAATTTACCAGATCCCCTGCGAAGACTTGCAAACAGTCGATCGCCTGTGGTTGCACTACAGTCAAGGTCGGTTTGGCTTCAGCGTCCAAAAGCAGATTTACGAAAGCGTTAAGGGAGACTATATCAGATTTTGCGATCGGGTCAACTGGCAAACCTACAATTCTGCTACTACTTTAGGGCAGATTAAATTTAGTCAGCAAGCACCAATCGGACACCTCCCCTCTCGCAGTTGGGTTGGCGGCATTCAGTGGCTGCGGCATCTCGATGCCCTGTCAGCAAAATTAACCGAGTGCGACAATAATCCCGATCCTAAATTGTAATTGGGTCTACCGACTCACTAAGTATAATTTCATATTTAAACTCTACCGGAAAGCAGAGAAATTTGTTGAGCTAGATGTATCCATCGACCGAGGCTCGGTGCGATCGATTGTCGCACAATGGATTCAGAAGGTGAACACAGCTACAAGTCTGCGATCCTGAGACTGTAGCAACAGAATTAAAGAGAGGTATCTATCCATGTTTTTTCACAAAAAACAACTAATGGCTGCGGTGACTGTAGACGAAGCCAACCCCCGTTTTGCCCAATTGCTGCTAGAACAGTTTGGCGGAGCAACCGGAGAACTGACAGCAGCTTTGCAATACTGGGTGCAGTCCTTTCACTGTGAAGATGCAGGGATTAAGGATATGCTCCAAGATATTGCAATAGAAGAATTCAGCCACTTAGAAATGGTGGGCCAACTTATCGAAATGCACACCAAAAACGTTGACCAAACAGAAGCTTACAAAAGCACTTTATTTGCGGTGCGCGGTGTAGGCCCGCACTTGTTGGACAGCCAAGGTCAAGCTTGGACGGCAGCTTATGTCAACGAAGGCGGGGAGGTAGTGCGCGATTTGCGCGCTAATATCGGTGCGGAAGCAGGAGCTCGCCAAACCTACGAAGAGTTGATTAAACTAGCGCCGGATATGGGAACGAAAAAGACATTGCAGTTTCTGTTGACTCGCGAAATTTCTCACACTCAAATGTTCATGAAAGCTCTGGAATCGCTGGGTAAACTCACCGATCCGATGTTCGGCAATATTCAACCAGATTCCACTGTGGATCTCTACTTTAACTTATCCACAAATGGCAAGGATGAACGCGGCCCTTGGAACTCGGAACCTACTTTCAAATACATTGCAGATCCCGCTCCCAAAGCTTAATTTGAGATTTTTTTAGCGTGTGGGGCTTAGAAGATTTAAGCCCAGTATTCAGTAATTCTTAAGCCGCCCGCCTTCTTTTGTAAGGTGGGCGGCTTAGGAATGAGAATTAAATAACTTCCACTCTTGAAAGTGGGATGGGCGTCGGGCCCGTCATG